>CAZSIW010000149.1:0-6152 GCA_964606755.1 uncultured Elusimicrobiales bacterium
ATGAACTCTATTTTCTCAAGAAGTTTCTTAATATCTTTTTGTTCTGTTTTGGAATAGTTTCCGCTTTCCGTAAGTCTTTTTATCTTATCGTAGTCTATCTCATATACACCTCTGGCCCAGTGAGCCGACATGAACTGGATGCTGTAGCCTTCCGAACTCGGTGTGAGCGCCGCGATCTTGTTGTATGATACGGCTTGCTCCGGCAGAGCCTTTGCCGGCACAAAAAACTCGTTTAGCACATCCACACTGTTTACGAACGACAATATCCGCTTTGCCTCACCCGGTTTAAGGCCACAGCGTACCGCAATCTCATCAAGAGGCAATTCCTCTTCATTAAATATAAAATACCGCTTAAAATTTTCTTCCCCGATTCCTCTGACAATATCAACGATATTCCCCTTATCTTCGATCAGCTTTTCCACCTCGGCTGAAGACCCTGGGTCCTGTGAGACCGTGGCCTCGTTGAGCTCAAAGAATCTCCGGGAAAGATCGGTCTGCTTAAGGCGGCGCATCCGTATGGCCCGCTCGGACAGTTTGTCCGCATACTTAAGTTTAACAAACAGTGGATCTGACTCGATCTCGCTTATAAGATCGGCATAATCCTTACCCGGCATTTCAAGAATACCCGCCAGGCGGGCCTGAAACGCGAATCCGCTATACATGCCCTGTTGTTGAACACCTCGTGTTTTCATAGTAATCTCTTATTTACGGAACCTTCTGAAATCTATTTTGTATTTACCGGCCCTTATCCCCATCATTCTTTCCGTCAGGCCCAGCGCCCGCGCTGCCTGAGCCATGTTGCCTTTTGAGGTTTTCATGGCCTCTGATATCATCTCTTTCTCGATACCCTCTAGCGTCGCCTCAAGCGTGCCTCGCGTAATCGTATTGCTGGCCTCTGCGGTCTGAAGAGTCGGTGGCAGATGATAACCGTGTATAACGCCGTCACTGCTCAGTATTACGGCGCGCTCTATACAGTTCTCAAGCTCACGCACGTTCCCCGGCCAGTGGTACCTCATCAGCATGTCTATCGCGGGGGTCGAGATGCGCAGGATCTTCTTATTGGAGTTCTTTGAGTATTTGGCCACGAAATGGTCGGCCAGGAGCGGAATATCGGTTTTTCTTTCCCTCAGAGGCGGCACGAGAATAGGAAAAACATTCAGCCTATAGTACAGGTCCAGCCTGAATTTGCCCTGTTCCACAAGCTCGTCAAGCTTCTGGTTAGTTGCGGCGATTATGCGGACATCTATCTTGACGGCCTGCGTCCCGCCGACCCGTTCGAAACTTTTTTCTTGAAGGACGCGCAGTAGTTTTACCTGAAGCTGAGGCGGCATGTCGCCCACCTCGTCTATGAAAAGTGTTCCGCCGTCGGCGAGCTCAAAACGACCCTTGCGCATGGCGTTGGCACCGGTAAAAGCGCCCTTTTCATGGCCGAACAACTCGCTTTCAATAATGTCAGCCGGTAGTGCAGCCGCGTTGAACTGGATGAAAGGTTTGTCCTCGCGGAAACTGTTGTAGTGTATGGCCTGGGCGACAAGTTCTTTACCCACTCCGCTTTCACCTAGTATAAGCACGGTGGCGTTGCTCTTTGAAACCTTTTCTATCAGACTGTAGACGTTCCTGATACTGCCCGAGTTGCCGATTATGTTAGACGGCCGGAACTTGTCCTTAAGTTCTTTGTGCAGCCGAATGTTTTCTTCCTGCAGGCGTTGAACTTCCTCTTCCGCCGACTGCCTGAGCTTGACCGACTGGGCTATGATGGAAGCTATGATCGAAAGCAGCCTTACGTGTTCATCAAAGGACCTCGCCTTGTCATAGAGCAGGTCAACGGAAAGGGCCCCGACGACCTCTTTTTTTATCTTTATCGGTACACAGACGAACGAGATGTCATTTTTGTTGATTTTCTTGCGGGACCCGGTACGGTCCAAAAAGGAAGGTTCGTCGGATATTCTGGGTATTACGGCGGGTTTACCGCTCTGAAAGACCTTGCCGGTTACGCCTTCTCCGATCCTGTAGCGGCCCTTTGCCCTCTCTTCAGCGGAAAGGCCGTATGCTTCTTCGATGGATATTTCGCTTGTGTCGCGGTTAAGGATGGTAAGCGTTCCACGCAGTATACCGAGCTGTTCCGCCATGATTTTCAGTACCGGGCCCAGAACGTCTTTGAGGTCAATGCTCTGGCTGAGCGCCTGGCTGATATCAAAAAGCAGCGAAAGCTCGTCAACTTCGTGTTTGGGATCGGTATTGATGTTCTTCGACATAGTATTATCGCCTCCTATATTATCTTTTGGGCAAATAAAAAAAAGCCTCTAATCCATGCACCGCACAGTGAATTAAAGACTTCTATGTCTTTTTTATCCCGCCTTGGCGGGACTATTGCGACAAGTCTTGACCCATCTGACCAAAAAAATTCCCCTGTTCATTCTCTGAATAGGGGACATCCTTGTCTCTCGGTATAAGTATAAGATATTCTTGGATTATTGTCAAGCACATTTTGGCCCATACGAGCCCATTTCTAAAATAGCACTACAATAATTATTGATTTTACAAGAAATAATTGATTTATCTTTCAGCCAAATTCTTATCGAAATATTCCTTGTGCCAGTTCAGCTGAGTTCCTGCAGCCTGCAGGGCGGATAACAGTATGGCTTCGCTGACCTCCTGTTTTGTCGCGCCCGCGGCTATTGCATCGTTGATATGGTGCTCAGTGCAATGCTCGCATCTGAAGACAGACGCTACCGCCAGCCTTATAAGCTCCTTTGTCTTAGCATCCAGCACCGTTTGCTGGCCGGCAACATTTGAAAAATGGGCGTACGCGGCCCCCAGCGGTGACTGACCGAGATACCACGGTTTTTTTTCAGACATTTTCTACCTCCAGTGAAAAATATTTTTTTCTGAATTTTAAAGCAACGTTGACAAGCAGTATCAAAACCGGAACCTCGATCAAAGGCCCGATGACAGTCGCAAAAGCCTGCGGAGAGTTTATGCCGAATATTGCGACAGCTACGGCTATCGCCAGCTCAAAATCGTTGCTCGCCGCGGTAAAGGACACCGCTGCCGTCTGGCAATAATCGGCGTTCAGTTTTTTCGCAACAAAGAACGTTCCGAACCACATTGTTGTAAAATATAAAACAAGCGGAATAGATATTCTTAAAACATCCATCGGCAATCTAATAATATACTCGCCTTTCATCGAGAACATGACTATTATCGTAAAAAGCAGCGCCACAAGTGTTATAGGGCTGATCCTGGGAATATAGACGTTCTCATACCAATCCTTCCCCTTTGATCTTATCAGCAGTAACCTTGTTACAACTCCGCATATGAACGGTATGCCTAGATAGATGAACACGGTTTTAGCCGATTCCAGCATTGATACGCTTATGTTCAAGCCTTTTGCGAGCCCCAGCCAGTTGAGCCCCAGTGTTATGAACAGATAGATATAAACAGCGTAAAACAAGACTTGAAACACAGCGTTAAAAGCTACCAGCCCGGCAGCCAGTTCTCTGTCGCCGCACGACAGCTCATTCCACACTATAACCATTGCTATGCAACGGGCGAGTCCCACGAGTATAACACCGATCATGTACTCCGGATAGTTACGCAAAAATATCACAGCCAGAACGAACATAACGACCGGCCCTATTATCCAGTTTATGACAAGTGACAGCGAAAGCAGTCTCTTATTATTGAATATCGCGCCGATCTCTTCGTATTTCACTTTCGCCAGCGGCGGGTACATCATAAGTATAAGGCCTATGGCGATAGGTATGTTAGTAGTTCCGGACTGGAACTGGTTCCAAAAGTTTGCCATACCATGATAAAAATAACCCATTGCGACACCTATACCCATAGCGAGGAATATCCACAGCGTCAAAAATCTGTCCAGGAAAGATAGTTTTTTGGTTAAATTTTCTGACATTATATTTACCTTTTAATAACTGTTTTGATGAACTCTTCTATTTTGGCTTTTATCAGATCACGGATCTCCCTTGTTTTTGCCAGCTTTTCCTCACGCGTGCCCGCCAGTGCCGAGGGATCGGGAAAACCCCAGTGTATTTTTTTTGCGATACCGGGAAATATCGGGCAGCGCTCCCCGCTTGCTTCATCACACACCGTAAAGACATAATTAAACCGTTCACTCTTTTTATAAAATTCGAAAACGCTTTTTGTTTTGTTTCCAGAAATATCTATGCCGACTTCTTTCATCGCTTCAACTACTATCGGGTTGAGCTTTCCCGGCTCTAAGCCCGCGCTGAAAGCCTCGAACACGTCACCGGCCAGCTGGTTCAGGAATGCCTCCGCCATCTGGCTCCTGGCGCTGTTGTGGATACAAACGAATAACACTTTTATCCTGTCCATTGTTTCTCCCTTTTTATTTCTTATTTCGAACCGTACAGCATCCGCCTTCAATCAAAATATTTTTGATATTAATCAGCGCATCCGCTATTTTCCCATGCGCGCAAGCCAGTATCCTTGTGAAGGTCGGGCGGGACACCCTCATCAGCTTTGCCGCCTGGACATGGTATAGCTGTTCAAGATCTGAAAGCCGTATGGCTTCAAATTCATCAATCGACAGATTCACCGCTTCAAGCCCCTTTAGGGACTTACATCTGGGCCTGAAGCAGCGTTCTCCGGGCATGCATTTTACCGATCTTGTTTTTTTGGGTCTCATAATAGCACTTGACACGTTATGAACATATGCTCATAATTATAATAACAATTACTTCAAAAACTGTCAAGCGAAATCTCATCGCCAAAGCAATAAAAACTGTCTGAACGAATTCAGACAGTTTCAACGACAAAAAACGGCACCTTACCCCGCTAGAAACACCTATTTCTAACGGGGTTACAGGCCCGCCCCCCGGTTTGAATATGATATTTTTATTTGCTAGCCTCAGACTTATTCAATTCATCGACATTTTCTTTCCATGCCGCCGGATTGCTCATCTTCCATTTCTTCATCTGCTCTTTCATGGCTTCTTTATCGGACATCATTTCAGACTCGTTCATCTCGCCTTTCATTCCCTGCATCATTCCCGTGCCATGCATTTTTCCCATATGCCCCATTGACTGACACATCTCGCCATACCGCCTGCCGTAAGTAAATCCGAATATCAAAACAAGCGCCGCGAACACATAAAGTATAGTCGCCATCACTTTTCCAAAAGCCGATAGTCCCTTTGCCGTATTCTCGTGCATCGAAGTCCAAGAGCAAAGATAACCCAAAGTTACAAGTGCTACTGCTAACAGAATTACATGAAACATAATCATTTTAATTGTCTCCCATTAAATTTATCCTCAAGAGTTAGAATCACAGAACATTTCTTGACCTTTGACCCTTACAACCTTTACATAATCAGCATGTTTTCATATGTTCACCGCAGCATACGACCGTATCGCCCGGATCGCAGGAACACGCGTCCTTCACGACCAGGGTCAATCCGCACTCGTCGCATACCAGTTTATCCCCGTTTGAAAGTTTGCCGCCGCTCTTCTTCGATGATGTCTTAATTTTGCTGGATTTCTTAACCATTTTGATCACCTCCTTTCTATTCAATCACCTCACCGGAAACACCTACGGGCTGCCTATTATCATTGAGAGCGCTCCGCTCAGGCTCGTGCGGAAAATAGTGACGCCTCACTTTTTTCAATATCCCGTTATTCGTCATCTTCTCCGCGGATTCGGTCACCACATTCCGAGTCATCGAAAGATTTACCTCGATGCGTTTCTTAAGCCCTTCCTTGATTTCCCCGGGACCGAAGATATACACAGAATCGGCATTGCGTATCGATGATATGACCTTGTCAAAGAATTTATGAACATGCATTTCCATGTCCTTTTCTATAACATCATAAACAGAAAACTCCCTCCTGCCGGGATCTTTACTTGAGAATATGCCGTTCGATGGTTGAAAATACTTTTCCAGGTTGGATTTTACGATCTTTACTTCCTCCACCTTTTGCGAAACGAACACGATCACGGCTTTTTGCCTGTCAATCCACAAACCGATTCTGCGTTTCATTGACTATTCCTCCGCGACAATTCAATAACCATATGAAATTATTCAACCTTTTCGAATGCACTCACTGGCGCCCCGCAAACCGGACAGTTCGTAAAGTTCAGGATAGGAACCAGGTTGCCGCAAACTTTACAA
>CAZSIW010000150.1:0-6120 GCA_964606755.1 uncultured Elusimicrobiales bacterium
AACAAAGTATAAAAGCCCAGGGCTTATAGTGCGTGACCTCGCGCTTCAAAAGGCGCAATATGTGGCGGGAAAAGTAAAGCGGGGGCATGTGATAGGCGCGGACACAATCGTGGTGCTCAAAGGAAAGATAATAGGAAAACCGAGGGACAAGGCACACGCTTTTAAAATGCTCAAGGATCTGAGCGGCAGTGTGCACAGGGTTTACACGGGTATCGCCGTGGTGGATGCATATACGAAAAAATACAAGGTTGACAGCGAAGTAAGCACCGTCAAGATGAGGCGTTTCGATGAGGGGGAACTGAAGAGGCTGGCCTCGAAACATCTGGACAAGGCCGGAGCGTACGCGGTGCAGGAAGAGGAAGACAAATTCGTTGAGAGGATTTACGGGGATTATTATAACGTCGTGGGGCTTCCGCTAAGGAGGCTATCGGATATGATGAAGTATTTCGGTTTGACGCTTAAATGCAAAAAAATGTACCTGCCGCCAAATAAGATCAAATATTAAAGATCAAAAATCAAATATCAAAACTCAGGTGCCGTTTATGACTGCCTGTTTAAACCGGTCAAGCCGTGGCCGGACAAAATTTTGATTTTTAATATTTGATCTTTGAGTTGCTTCAGGATTGCGAGGCAGTTCCTTCGATCTCGTTTAAATGTATCTGCACTTTTGTGGACGTGTTTAGCTGCTTGAACCAGTCCTGAAAAACCATTGATGTCTCTTCCTGCTTTAACTTCTCCAGGAATGCCGCCCTGTCCTTTTCAAAATTCTTCATGTCGCCCTTGTTCGTCATCGAATATCTCAGTTGAAGGTCGGGGTAGCTTATCGTTACGCTTGAGGCGATGAGGTAACGGAGTTTATATATGGCGATCTGTCTCCTGCGCGATTCCTCGAACTTTCTCGGGGTGGTCCTCAGCGCCTGGGTGAGGGTCATAAAATATAAACTCTGGTCGAACTTGCCGTCTTTCTGGAATGCCGGGTAATGCTGGATATCGGCAGCGAGTTCGCTGTCCGACACGGTGATGCCGTATTTCTGGGCCTGCTGCCAGAATACTTCTTCCTGTATGAGGTCCTGCATGGTTTCCTGCTTTTTCTGGTTGAGGAATTCGGGTGAGAATTCGCTCTGCGTTTTTCTCGCTTCGTCCAATACCCTGTTTAGGAGCGTGCTGTAGTCCATGTAGGGTATCTTTGTGCCGTTGACTTCTGCAACGGCGTCTCCAACGCTCTTTCTTCCGAAGAAATAACTTCCGAAACCCATGAAAGCTCCGGCAAGGAACCCGCCTATGGTTATCAAAAATATCGTGTTTCTATGCTTGCGCAGCCAGTCCATTATCATATTGTATTGCTCCTTCACTAAGCTTGAACACTGATTCTACAATAAATTGATATATAAAATCAATTTTGATAAAATATCCGCCAATGCATAAGCTGCTTTGGAACCTGATAGTCAAAATATTCGCGTTCGTGATGGCCGGCGCAATACTTGGTGTTTATTTCGAAGACAAGCGCGAAAAAATGCTAAGGCTCTTTGTTTTTATCGGAGGATATATACTCGTTCCGGTTTATGTGTTTCTCTCTCTCTGGTCAAGCCCGGTCGGCTTTTTTAGCGCAAACCAGGTTTTGTACGTCGCGCTGGCCGTTATGGGCGGCTCGTTCCTTCTTTCGATCGCGTTTTCTTACCTCTCGCACAGCCCTGTTAGGGACGTCAGCCTTCCCATAGTGTTCATGAACTCGGCCTATCTTGGTATTCCGGTGAGTTCTGTTTTATGGGGTGAAAAGGGGATAATTTACGCTATAATATACAGCGCGGCCGTGACGATCGTTCAGTTCACTCTCGGGGTTTTCATGGTGTGCGGCCGGCGCTCTCTGCTTGAGGCTTTCCGTCTGCCGTTCATTTATGCCGCGGTCGCGGGAGCCTTGTTCAATATCTACACAGTTCCGATCAACGCTCACATAATGAACCTGGTAAAGCCTGTTGAAAACATCACCCTGCCGCTGATGCTGATATTCACCGGCCTGAGGATGGGGAAACCGGATTTGAATTCCGCGACAAAGGCGCTAGTCTCTGTTGTTTTCAGGATCGTGGGCGGGTTCGCGATATCGCTGCTCGCGATAACTTATCTTAAGATAACGGATCCCATCCTTATCGGCACGCTCGTGATGCTTTCCTCGATGCCGGCGGCCGTGAATTCTTTTATACTGGCCGAGAGGTTCAAGGCTGACCCGGAATATACTTCTACAGCTATTCTGCTAGGAACGCTTGCCACTTTTTTCTCCATACCGCTCATCAACGAGTTCCTGTTCAGCTACCTGTACTGCAAATAAAAAAGCCACATCATAACAATACGTATGATGCGGCCTTAAACCTGAAATATGTGTTAAGAGCTTATCTTCTTCTAGTGTTCGTCTCTATATCCATTTCTATTACTTTATTCTTTTCTGTCGTCATCACGCAGTTGCCTTCGAACGTCGCGCCCTCGCCTATGGTCAGGACTGCGGAATGAATATCACCGTAGACCTGGGCCTTCGGAAGGATCTCAAGATTCGACGTGGCTGTTATGTTGCCTGTTATTTTTCCGCCCACTATCACGAGCTTCGCGTTGATGTCGCCCTGTACCTGGCCTTTTTCTCCGATGATAACGCCGTTCGCCTCAGTTACGCCGCCTTCAAGTTTTCCGTCGATCCTTACGGAGCTTTTTGACCGTATTGTGCCCTGAAAGACAGTTTCAGAACCGATTATTGTCTCGAGCGCGCCCATGTCGTTGTCTTTCTTCTTCGTGTTGAACATGATTCACCTCTTCGTTAAAAGATTAGTTACAGCAAAAATGTCTTTTTTCAGGAAAGGCACCGGGTTGATCGGGCTCTGGCCGTACCTTATCTCATAATGCAGGTGGTTCCCCGTAGATGTGCCGGTGTTGCCCATAAGGCCGATGAGCTGGCCTCTTTTGATCTTATCGCCCTGGTTGACCAGTATTTTGGAGAGATGCCCGTAAAACGTCTGGTAGCCATATCCGTGGTCAAGCACTATAAGCCTGCCGTAACCTGACTGCCAGTCGCACATTTTTATGGTGCCGTAACCGGTCGCGTATACCGGCGTGCTTTTTTCGTTGGCGATATCTACGCCCGCGTGAAATTCCTGATAATGGAATATGGGGTGCTCCCTGTATCCGAACCCGGCCGTTATCTTGCCGACGCAGGGCCAGCAGTTCGGGACCGCTTTGTAGATCGCTCTCTGGTTGTGGACGAAATTGACTATCTCTCTGTAGCTGTCTATCTGCTGTTTTGCTTCCTGCCAGAGGGCCGATGTCTGGTTAAATATCTCCACCTGGCTCATCTCGTAGAGTTTGCCGTCCAGCGCTTTTGTCAAAATGTTCGCATCCACGGGGCTGGGCCCGCCCTGGCCCTCGTTCTCTATTATGGCTTTTTTCGATTTGAGGTCGAGCAGGGTGCGTATGTTCTGGTCGTTCTCTTTCATCTGGTCGAGCATTTCTCTGGATTTTTTAACCTGTTGCGCGAAGAAAACGACTTTCAGCTTCATGAGGCTGTTGTCGGATTTTACGCGCCAGTAGTCTATGTGCTGGGAAGCGATGTATCCGGCCCAGAGGGTGAGGCCGGTCCACATGAAGATGATGAACAGGATGAATGATAAGGAAAAAGACAGCCTTAGAGGCTTTATGGTGTTATGAGGGATCACCATAAAAGTAAGGCCTCGGTTGAGCTCACGCCTTAAGACATTAAGTATCTTCTTCATCTAATAGCGCTCCCACTATTATATAACACAGGTTGTACTAAATGTCAATGAAATTTGAATACAAAAAAGCTCCTATTATATATCAGAAATTGATAAGGTTGTCAAATTATTTTCAACACTTGTGATAAATTTGAAAAACGTTGCAAAAGTTGAAAAATATCTTCCGTTATGATATTATACTGAAATTACAATGTCATTCAGGGGTTGAAATGTCCAGTGAAATAGCAAAGGTTTATGAACCGCAGCTGATAGAAGACAAATGGGGCAAGTTCTGGATTGAAAAGAAGTTTTCCTCATCCCATATCGATGAAGCGAGAAAGCCGTTCGTTATAGTCATTCCTCCGCCGAACGTGACGGGTTCTCTGCATATGGGCCACGCCTTGAACAACACGCTCCAGGATATCATAATACGCTTTAGAAGGATGCAGGGCTTTAACGCGCTCTGGGTGCCAGGCACGGACCACGGCGGCATAGCCACTCAGAACGTAGTTGAGAAACTTCTTCTGGCAAAGGGAAAATCGCGCCACCAGATCGGCCGGGAAAAATTTATCGAGGCCATGTGGGCATGGAGAAAAGAGTCAGGGGACACTATCCTGCGCCAGCTGGAGAAGCTGGGTTGTTCCCTTGACTGGGACAGGACCAGGTTCACTATGGACGAGGTTTGTTCCCGCGCGGTTTCGTCCGCGTTCGTGACTTTATACAACAAGGGTTTGATATACCGCGGCAAGAGGCTAGTGAACTGGTGCCCGAGGTGCAACACCGCTCTGTCTGATATCGAAGTGGAGCACGAAGAGGAGCTCGGCAAGCTCTGGCACATCAAGTATCCCGTCAAAGGGTCCGAGGATTTTGTTGTTGTTGCTACCACAAGGCCCGAGACAATGTTGGGAGATACCGCGGTCGCCGTCAATCCCGAAGATGAACGCTACAAAAAATTCGCAGGCAAAACACTCGTTCTGCCTCTCATGAACAGGGAGATACCCATCGTCACCGACTCCGCGGTTGACCCCGCGTTCGGGACCGGCGCCGTTAAGGTGACGCCGGCTCACGATCCGACGGATTTCGACATCGGCCAACGCCACGGCCTGGCGCAGATAGTGGTCATTGATTTCAAAGGCAGCATGACGGATAAGGCGGGAGATTACAAAGGCCTCGATAGATACGCGGCCAGGAAAAAGATATTGCAGGACCTCGAAGAGAAAGGTCTGCTGCTGGAGACCGCCGACCACCATCACGCGGTCGGCCATTGCTACAGGTGTGACACCGTCATAGAGCCGCTCGTTTCCGAGCAGTGGTTTTTAAAAGTTGAAGAGATGTCCAAAAGGGCGATGAAGGCGGGCGAGGACGATAGGGTCAGGTTTTACCCCGAGTCGTGGAAGAAACCCTACGTCGCTTGGCTTGAGAACCTCAGGGACTGGTGTATCTCGCGCCAGATCTGGTGGGGCCACAGGATACCTGTTTACTATTGCAAAAATTCAAAACTCAAAGGCTGTAAACCCATAGTTTCTGCGACAGCGCCCGAAAAATGCCCCGATTGCGGAGGCTGCGAGATAGACCAGGACCCGGACGTCCTCGACACCTGGTTTTCTTCGGCGCTATGGCCCTTCAGCGTGTTCGGCGATAACAAGGCCGAACTCGATTATTATTACCCGACGTCCGTGCTGGTCACCGGCCACGAGATACTTTACCTCTGGGTCGCCAGGATGGTGCAGATGGGTTTGGAGTTCAGGAACGACGTGCCGTTCAGCGAGGTTTTCATACACGGCATAGTCAGGGACAAGTCCGGCAAAAAGATGTCGAAATCGCTGGGAAACGTCATCGATCCTCTTGACGTGATGGCCAAATACGGCACCGACGCGCTGCGTTTTGCGGTGACCCAGTCGGCCGCCCCGGGCCGCGACATGCAGCTCGCCGACGATTCGTTCATGAGTGCCAGAAATTTCATGAACAAGCTCTGGAACGCCAGCCGCTTTGTTTTCATGAACCTCCAGACCGTGCAATGGGAAAAAGGGTACATGGCGATCTGGCCGCTTGAACTGTGCGACCACTGGATACTCTCAGAGTACAGACAGCTTGTCTCGAACGTGACGGCGGCTTTAACGACATACGACATGGACGCCGCCTGCCGTCTGATATACGATTTCTTCTGGTCGAAATACTGCGACTGGTACATAGAACTTGCAAAGATCAGGCTCAACGGCGCCGACCAGGATAAGAAGAAGGCTGCGCTGTCGGTGCTCATAGAGGTCCTCGGCGGAGTATTGAAGCTGATGCACCCCATAACGCCGTTTATCACGGAAGAGTTATGGCAGGCGCTCAACGAATTGACACTGACAAAACAACCCGGGATAATAAGCATAATGAAGTCTACCTG
>CAZSIW010000151.1:0-6102 GCA_964606755.1 uncultured Elusimicrobiales bacterium
ATGACTGGGCCTTTAAAGAGTCCAGGAGTTTCTTTAAAGCAGTTTCATTGTTATAAGCCACGATGACGGCGGCGATTTTTAAATTAATCATTTTCTTTTCTTTACCACCCTGGCAGGATTACCGACCGCTATTGAATATGGCTCGATAGATTTGGTAACGACAGAACCCGCCCCGATGACCGAACCCCTGCCTATCGTAACACCGTCCAGAATTACAACGGAAGCGCCTATCCAGACGTCGTCTTCTATAGTTACGCCTTTTTTGGAAATGCCCTGCTGGGAAATAGGTATATCCGGATTCGTGTGGATATGGTTCATGGGTATTATCACTGTATGGGTAGCTATATGCACTTCGTCGCCTATGACAAGGTTCCCGTGGCCAAGCAGAACGCAGTACTCATTTACCGAGCAATTCTTTCCGATGATTATCTTGCCATGGTCCGCTTTGATATGGACATAGGGCCTGATAAACGTCGCTTCGCCTATGTTGATGCTCGCTTCTTCGCCGTAACACATGATACGTGAGTATTCTTCTATAACTACGTCAGATCCAAGCGTCACTTTTCGCGGGGCATTTATCTCGACTTTGGGCGAGATATAAACATTTGTACCGCTTTTCACACCTCTTAAAAGGCAGATGAATTTCTTTATCGGATTTTTTAAGAAATTAATATAGATAAAGTTAGATCTTATCTGCATTGTTTTTCTCCTTTAGTGCGCAAATTCTATAAAGTATCCTGGTTTTCCAGGAGCTGTCTTGTTCTTTTAAAAAGTGAAGCTCGACCGGCACATTCAAAATTCTTGCGGCCAGAACCCAGGAAAGGCAGTATATGAACGAAGAAATCCGACAATGAATAAGCTCAGGCTTTACTGTTTTTATCAAATAAAAACTTCTTATAAAACCCGAAACAGGGTTTAGCGGAGAAATATCGTTATAAAATACAGGGATCCCATGAGTTATATCATCCTGCTTCTTGCTGAAAACAGCGAATAAATAACGCGCGGTGTCTTTTGTCCTCAGTGACGCTAATAACTCTCTGTCTGTTTCTGATGGTGTTTCACCGATATAGAGGGCGTTGCCTGGAACCACTGGAAAACTTTCTGGTTTTGCAGAAGAACCGAATAATGAAGCAACGAACCCGAAAAGGTACCAGGGATTGCCTCTTAGAAGTTTGTATAGCAGATATAAAGGCACGGTTATTATACAAAGCGGGAATATCTTAAGGACCGGCAGGTGTTTCCAATAGAAAAAGAATATATTTCTTGTGTGAATTATTTTTCTCTTAACCAGAGAGTAGTTTGCGTTGATAGTAGAAGCAATATGCCGGTGGTATGACACAGTAGTAGGCAGGAAAAGAGTTTTCCAACCCCATAGTTTTGCCCTGAAGCTCAGGTCCAGGTCTTCCGCATAAAACGGCGAAAACTTCTCATCGAAAAGGTTCAAAGAGAGCAATTTATTTTTATCAAACATGGAAGCTCCGCCAGATGCAAAACCTATTTGTACCGGAAGGGTATCAGCTTCCACTTTTACATATTTGTAAATAAAAATGCCGAATTTTGAATAATATATGTTTATCTCATTGGATTTTTCTTCTTTTTGTGATGAAACAATTTTTGATTGAACAGCGAAAGCCGAAGGATCGTTGAAACATTCTGTCAGTTTGTCGAATATGCCTTCGGTTATCTCAATATCATTATTTAACAAAAACACTAAAGAGCATGAGGCATTAAGTATTCCTGTGTTTACCGCTTTACAAAAACCGCCGTTTTCCTTTCTTTTTATTACTTTTACCCCGGGAAAAAGGCGCGGGATATCGGTCGGGGTCGGGTCAGATCCCGCGTCATCAATAACTATTATCTCTGTTTTGCCTTTATAATTGGAACATTCCTTAAGAACAGGCGGAATAGAGTTCTTTAAAAGTTCAAGCCCGTTATAAGAAGGAATTATAATAGAAATATCCTTCGTTATCAATGTTTTTTACCTCTCCATAAATATTAAAGCTTCAGATATTTAGTCCTTATAGCACGAACTAATCTTCTTGGAAAAGAAACAGGGCGCGCACAATCCTGATTAATAACTGGTTTTCCTTTTTTCACATCATATGGTTTATCAATTATTTTCTTTTCGATAACTAAAATACTGTCATAATAGTGCAAAGCATAAGTGGTTTTAGTAAAGTCTGTTACACGTAACTTATTGCTCTCGGAATGCCATGCATTTAAATAATCTATGAAATTTTTGCTATACTCAATAAATGAATTTTTACCTCTGTATTTTCCTCCGTAGTTTTTCCAATAAGATGTGTGTAAGTCTTCACAAAGATATATACCATTATCATCAACATGGCTATATAATTCTTCAAATGCGGCAATCTGTTGCTTCATTGTGTGTCCGCCATCATCTATAAGAATATCTATCCTGGGAATAACCTTAACCAGATTTCTCAAAAATTTTCTATCTTCCTGAGATCCAATGAATATTTTAATTTGGTCGTCTTCTAACTCTTTACAGTTTGGATTAATATCTACACCATATATTTTAGCATTAGGTCCAAAATAATCCTTCCACATTTGAAGCGATCCGCCATGATACACACCTATTTCTAAAATAGTTATATTTTTGTTTCGAAATTTTTTGAAATATGTGTCATATATATCAAAATAATGCTTCCATTTATGAATGAGATTTCCACTGTTATTGTTAAAGTATTTCTCTAAATCATTCATTATTGAACTCCCTCTGCATAATTTTTTGGAATAAAGCGCTCCCTGCTGCCAAGACCAGAAGTTGACGTTATTAAGACAGAATAGCCATAATAATTATTCCTCCTTATTTTTTCAGAATATCGTCATTAAGCATTCAATCACATGCATGCTAGTGAAGCTCCATTCAGGTTATCTTTTTTGCAACTATCTCAATGCTGTCGCCGGGATAGATTTTTCCTATAATGTTTCTTATACTGCTTTTTATTCCAGGGAAGAATTTATTGGCTATTTTAGAAAGATACCCAGTTTTTGTCTTACCAAACAGCTTTTCTAAATGAGGTGTTTCAATAACTGACTGCATAGTGTCGCATTTTACTATCTTGAAGTCGGAATGAATCAATACCATTTTGAGAGTTTTAGGGGTGAAGAATGTAAGATGCTGGTCGGGTTTCAGTGAGGGCCATTCGGATTTCATTTTAGCTGCGGCAGGCGAACCGAAATTCGGCGTAGCGATGAACAATATCCCACCCGGCTTGAGCACTCTGTTGACTTCTTTGAGGAGCGATATGTGTTCGGGAAAATGTTCTATGACGTGAACCATATAGATGAAATCAAAATAATCGCTGGCGAATGACGCGGTTTCCAGGTTGGGATATATTGTTGTAATACCGTAAGTTGTTTTTGCAGATTCCCTGGCAAAATCTGATATTTCGACTCCGAAGACATCCCATCCTGCATTCTTGAACGCGGCGAGATATGCCCCGGTTGCCGCACCTATGTCTAGAACCCGGCCCTTTTCGGGGAGGTACATCCTAAGTTTTTTTATGAGACCTGAGGATGAGAGTTCCTGGGATAGCAGTTTTTGCGGGTTAATGCGGTCAGCGAAATATTCTCCTGCGTATATAGTCTTGATCTCTTCCTGTCCGGGGCGCGGATTGAGAAACGCGAGCCCGCATTTCCTGCAGCGGACCACATTTGTTCCCATGTTCATTATGCTTACTTCAAACAGTTTTGTGAAACTGGTTGAACCGCAGAAACTGCATTTTTCAACGGGCTGCATGGTTATCTCCTCCAATCCTGAGTTCGATATCGCTGCATACGGCAACACCACCCTATCCTCGGCTGATCATTTCCAGCATCTCTTTCATCCTCTGTACATAGGTGTGTTTTTGTAATACCTCTTTATATCCGGCCAGGGCTATTTCTTTGCGTTCTTTTTCATGGTTAAGATAATAAACAATGTTTTCTCTAAGCTCATTAATAGATGAATAAGTAACAAGATGTTTTTTTGTGACAAACAAATTGTTTACATCCTTTGTTGAATCAGTAAGTTCAAAACAGCCGCAGGATAATATTTCAAACACTTTGCATGTCGCCTGTTGGGCGAAAGTTTTCTTTTCTTCGTTAAACCCGTAATGGATATTAAGAACTATTTTTGAACAGCTTAATATTTTTGTCCATACACCAGGATCAACATCTTCCCCTTTTACGTATTTACGAAGCGGCGAGCCGGCAGCTATAGAGGTCCAACGCGGGCCCCAAATCGATAAGTTCATGTCAGACAGCGCGCTTAGTGCTTGTTCCCTGTCGGGATAGTGCGAGCCTACAAATACGATATCGCTTCCATAGCGTTTCCTATCGGCATCACTTGGAGTTAAAGGTTTTAGAATTTCAGGATCGCACGCGAAATATAACAACTTAACATGTTTGTTCCCGTACTCATGGTTTTTTTCGACACCCTCTGAATGGCTGAAAAAGAAATGGTCATAATGTTTCGCTATCTGCAGAGATTGCTCAATTATTAAGGACCCGTCTATGTACCAGTTGACGGTGGTTACATTATATTTGCTTCTTATGGTATCTATTGTCTCCGGTTTTATGGTCGTTCCCTGCAGCACGAACAAAATGTCTGGTTTGAATTGTTCGACCCTGCTTATCAATTTTTGATTTATCCTGTTCAGGTCGTACTCCTGTAAAAAGGAAACGCTGTCCCTTACTATGCCTGGAATAATGAACTGTCTGTACTCGAACGGCTCGACTGTGTGTCCTAAATGTCTCAGGGCGCGCTCAACATATTCAGTGATCGACATAAAGTTCGGGTTATACCAGCCCACAAAAAGGATCTTCATTCGATTCTCCAATAAGATAATACTGTTCTATACACTACACACTACGATATCAAGCATTTCTTTCATTCTTCGGACATATGTGTGCTTTTGCAATACCTCGTCACGTCCGCACTTCGCTATTTTTTCACGCTCTCTATCGTTAGTCAAATAATATGTTATGGAATCTTTCATCTCTTTAAGGGTTGAGAATGTTACAAGATGTTTTTTTGGTTCGAACAGACTATTTAAATCTACAGTCGCATCCGAAAGCTCAAAACAACCGCAGGACAAAAGTTCAAAAACCCTGCACGTAGCCTGCTGAGCGAACGTTTTCTTTTCATCGTTAAATCCGGCATGGATGTTGAGAGCGATTTTGGTACAGCTGATGATCTTTGTCCATAATACAGGATCTATTACGTCTCCCTTCACGCGTTTATATAACGGAGAATTAGAGTCAATTGATGTCCAGCGTGGGCCCCATATTTTAAGGTTCATATCTGACAGTGAACTAAGTATTCGTTCTCTCCCGGGATAATGTGAGCCGACAAATACGATATCGCTTTCATATAGTTTTCTATCGTCCTCGCTTGGGGCTAAAGGTTTGTTGATCTCGGGATCGCACGCAAAATATAACAATTTAACGTGTTTGTTCCCGTACTCATGATTCTTTCTGACACCCTCAGAATGGCTGAAGAAAAAATGGTCATAATGCTTTGCTATTCGTAACGAGTGCTCGATTATCTCATCTTGCGGGTCAATGTACCAATTGACGGTAATGACCTTGAATCTGCTCTTTATTGCGTCTATTGTCTCAGGTTTTATCGTCGTTCCCTGAAGTACGAACAAAATATCAGGCTTAAATTGTCCGACCCTGTAGATCAACTTATTGTTTATCCTGTTTATATCGTAGTTTTGTATAAATGAAACCCTGTCCCTTATTATTCCCGGAATCAGAAACTGCCTGTATTCGAAAGGTTCAATGGTATGCCCAAGCTGTACGAGAGCACGTTCAATATACTCCGTGAGAGACATAAAATTCGGGTTGTGCCAGCCTGCAAAAAGTATCCTCACTTCACTCCTCCAACAAATATAATGCCTGCGCTTATGTGATCTCTAAGTGTGTTTTTAAAACACTTGTCCAGCGAGGCAGTCTTAATCGTTCGTGCTTTATTTTCAAGGATTTCTTTTATATTTATGGTTTCCGATGAAATATTAGTTTTATGTTCGCTCGTAAATAGATTTTTGATCATCAGTCTGACCGAGCCGGGCAAAAAGTGAAGTACAAAAG
>CAZSIW010000152.1:0-6100 GCA_964606755.1 uncultured Elusimicrobiales bacterium
AGGCAGACCTCTTTATGAAGAAATAGTTATTCTCGCGAAAAAATTTCCCATGGCCGGAGCTACCGTGATAAAAGGCGTTATGGGTTTCGGGTGCAAGAGCCATATGCATACGTCAAAGCTTCTGCGCCTTTCCGAAGATTTTCCGATGATAATCGAAATAGTCGACAGCGAGGAAAAAATAAACCAGTTTATTCCCAGGCTGGACGAAATGGTGAAGGAAGGTTTGATCACCCTTGAAAAGGCAAACGTTATCATGTACAGGGCGAATGATAAGCCAAAATAAAGTTTGTAGAACCTCGAAAGCTTTGCGGCCGTCATAAGCAAAAATCAGGCCGCCGCTTTCGATACAATAGATAAATTCTCGTTGTTAAAATCTGTGGCGGTCAATTAACACAAAATTTAAGTCTTTAACTCCGCTGTTACCCCGCCGACTCGATCAGCTGAGTGCCAATGGTAACATCCGCGGCATTAGATAATGCCTCGCTGGCCACTTTTTTCAAATCAGGCATAGCGGGTTCCGCGAACTCCAACAAAACGGATGTTATTTCCTTATAATTTTCCATGCCTAAATTTGAATGAGCCGTTCCAAGAGTCCCGGTCATTGATGAATACATCAATTCGCTCATAAATGTTTTCAGCTGCGAGTTCACGTCTTCCCTGCTGGAAGCATCAGTTTTCATGGTATTAAGGATTTCTTTATACCGTTTCCATCTGGCAGATTCCGCGGTGTTCCCGGGCACGTTTGCGGACAATTGCGCCTGCACAAGCAGCATACCCAGGAATGGATAGTAGGTTCTATCCGCAAATCTGTTCGTGATCGAATCCGAAGACAGATCGTTAACCATTTGTCTGCCCAGGGCGCAGGACCAAAACCCGCGTTTCTCATCCAAATTCTTAATATCTCCGGACACTTTGACAAGTATCGTGTTTAAATCGGGGACGTTTTCCAATTGCATAAAGCTTTGATCGCTGTTTGTTCTTAAAGCGTTAATAATTTGGCCCTGTGTGTCGCTATTTATTGCGGAGAGTTCGGTCCTGCTGAGTTTTTCCGCTCTAACCAACCCTCTCAGGAAATACTCTTCGGATGTTTTAGGCGCGCAAAAGACAAGTTTTTGTTTTATGGCTTTTGAAAGTATGTCCACAATGCCAGATTCCTGCAGGGGATTAATCTGGCCGTCTTTCATGCCGCCATAGAGCAAAGAAAGATTGTACTCAAAATTGCTCTTGTGCAGTTTCTCAACTATATCAGCCAATTCCTTGCCAACGGCTTCGGGGTTGATCACGATCGTCTGGGCGCTGTCTTCTCCAGGTAAAACCAAACGGTAACGGACACCTTCTTCATCAGCGATCGAGGCTAACGTGTCCTGGCCGATAAAATACGGCTTGATTATTTCGAATTTGCTGTCTATTAAAGAGTGAGACATAGTTTGCTGGTTTTGCGATAATGTGATAGCCATATAGCTCGACAGCGAGAAATCCTTTTCTCTTGTCAGCACAATGGCGTCTATCTTATGTTTTAAACTCGTAAGTTGAGGTTCGGTGATGGCGCTGTTCTGGCTGATATTGATTTCCGCGCCGAATAAGCGGCAATTTTTTACCGTCTCAATAATGTTTTCCTGCCATCTCCTGTCAACATTGCTGACCGTGTAATTGTAGATCACCCGGATATTCCTGATTTTTGCGTAGGCAACGATATCTCTAATGTCTTGAACGGAAAACCTCTTGCCGTCGCCAACAAAAGCATCGAAGGAGGTCAAACGCAGGATGTCTCCATTAACGGAGCTGAGCCCGTCTATATGTTTTTTTATCGACTCGACGCCGTGAACGGTTTGAAGGTCCATCCAGGCTCCGGAGAAAGAGCTCGGCATGGTCGTTGATTCAATTGCGTTTTTACGCAGCTCCGTGCCGAGCATTTGAATGTAATCCATTACGTCGTTATTGCCCATATTTTCAGTGAACACTGTTTTAGATAATGTCGGATCCAGAACGAACGGGTTGGTCTCAGAGATGTTATCATCACTGGCTATTATGGGGGCCACTCTCGGGTTAACTAATATTCCACGGTCTCTTAAAATGTTTTGGATAATTGTGTTATGGTATATCTCCTTTATAGCTTCAGATTCTGCTTGCGTAACGGTAGAGTCGTCAACTTTATTGTCTCCGAAATCCAGAAAAATGGCGACCGGTGAATCGCTCGTTTTCAGGTCAACACTGCCGATTTTGAGCGTGAATTTGGTTCCGTTTGCCGTAAGGCTGACCGGCCCGTCCGTCAATTCTGGCTCGCCAATATCTCTTCTTGCGGTTGTCAAAGGCGTGATAAATACATTCATCAGGCCATTACTAGTCAAGTTTTGTGAATTTTTATAGGTTGCTTTCTCTATCTTGTTTTGCAGACTGAAAAGCGGAACCCCCGCAAGGCTTGGTTCAAAATCTCTTATCGCGCTTGTTTTGCCAAGAGCCTTCAATAGAGCTTTTTGTGGCGCCGCAAACGCGTTGGCTAACGATAAAATGTTTGTTCCCGCGTTTTTGGTAATCTTGCTCCGCGGCGTGGTAAGTGTTGTCCAGCCGAAAATCAGCCCGGCGGCGTTATAGATTTGGTGGGCAACGATGTTTGCGCAGCGCATGAGCCGCGCCGAAAAACCGGGGAAGAATATATTGAGACCGCCGGCAAAAGATAGCGAATTTACTATAAGCTCAATAAAACCCAGGCCAGACAGCATCTGTTTATATTCTTTAGTCTGTAGTAAATTGCTCGCATCGTCTACTCCCGTATCGGTAATACGGTAAAGTTTCTGTATGTCTCTTTGCTTTGACACCGGATCATAAACGACGATTATATCGCCAATTATCTTATACTCCCATGGGTTCTGCAAAGGTATCTCAATTATCTTGTCGCCTTCGGCTTTCATTGGGTGGTGAATAGAAAGCACGTCCGGTTGAGCATCTGTTCTTTTTGACCGTTCAACGGAAACTTTTCGGCCCGCGATGTCGACCACGTATGCATTCCCGCCATTTTCCTGCATCTTGTGAACACTGTTGAGGCCGGCAAAATGCTCGATAACAAAGAGGTTTTTTCCCAGGCCGCTTGAAATTGCCATCGCAACTTTGTTCGCTTCGACAAAGGGAGCATAGTTGACGCTCATATCCCATAATTCCGAGAACGAAACGAGCTCTTTGTGGTACATTAGATAGTGCGTCTTTGTTATAGGCAGGGTCAGGGTGGCGGGCGGAAGTTTTTCCGCAGATGCGGCAGGTGCAGGTATGCATTTGTATAAAGTCTTTTTGCCGTTTTTTGTTATTTCGACAAACTGCAAGGCAGTTAATTCGTCCAGATTTTTTTTCGCAGAATCGTTGGTTATCGCGTGGCCGTTGCTGAATTTTTTGGGAAACCCCTCTTTGTCGTGCGCATTGAGGAAATCCTCTAAAGTGAATTCTCCGGGTATGCTGCGGGCGATCTTCAGGGACAATTTAATGTTCGCCGGCTCGTGTTCTTCAGCGGATATTGTCTCCCAGTATTCTTTTGTGGTCACCGAGCGTTTCATGTTGACAGGTATACGGGCAAGTATTTCGGGGTAAATCACAAGCTCGCTCAGTATCTTCTTCTTCATTGATTCCGGGAGCCTTGAACTGAACAGAAAGGGAAGGAAGACATCGATCGTCCTTTTGATATACCTGTTTTTGTATCCCTGGTCTTTTATTTTGCCAAAGTCCCTGAAGCGGTCGAGTTTCTCCATGAACTTGATTACCTGCGCGTTCAGCGGCGCGTGCTGGTCGAGCATAGTAACAGCCAGGCGTTTATCTTTTGCGAGGCTCGTGGACGGCTCGTCAGGTTTTGAAACGAACTCAACCAGGGTCGCCACGTCGTTGCCAAACTCATCGGCAATCTTTTTTGAGGTTATGCCTCGTTTTTCCATAACGTCGTGCAGTAGCGCAGCGGCCAGCATCCCCTCGTCCTGATAGCCCAGCTCAAATAGCAGGATATAAGCTACCCGCGCCGGGTGATATATCAGAGGTTCGCCGTCAGCTTTTATCTGTCCCTTGTGCGCTTCCTTAGCGAACTCATAAGCCTTCTCGATGAGCAGTATGTTCTTGCCGGGGGTTTTTTGTAATTCTTTTATTATCGCGTCTACCGCCTCTTTGTCGGACGCCGGCCTGTGGCCTGCGTTCGATGGGATAACCGTCTCGTTGGCGACTTCTTCGAATTCGGAAATAAAATAGTTCAGGCGGGGGAAATAGCTGAACTCAGTTTCGTATATCTTCCCGTTATCAATAAGCCAGCGCAGGGCATAGCCTGCAATAAGCGCATTTTTCTTGGCTTCCAGTTTTTTTAATGAAGTTTTGTTGATACGGAGCTTGTTTTTGGCTGCCTCAAGTATTTTTGCTTCCGATTCCGAACTTGGAATGCGATCTTTAAAACCTGCCAGGGTTTGCCCGGCTTCTTCCACCGCTTCCCTCGGCTTTTCCATCTGTTCGTTCAGCTCGGGCATTGTTTCGTTTTCAGTCAGTTTTTTTGAAATAAATTGCGCCAGTTCGCCGAGCTCTTTATAATTCAGCCTGCCCGCGATGCTGTTTATCGTTTGACCGAGGACTTCTCTTTCTCTTTCAGCCGCGTATGCAGGCCGCAGGATTGAAGCCGCCAAGCTGCGCAGGAGCATTGTTTTTGTCGTTTCGTCCGATATTTTTGCCAGCGAATTCCCGGCTTTTTCCAGGAGTATCCTGTTTATGAGAATATTTACCAGGTCCAGTTTAACGCCTCTCATGCGCGGTTTCCACCATTTCAAGGTCACATCGTATCCTTCGCTTCGAAGCTTTCTTGCGGCCACGTAATGTTCGAACCCGCGCACTACCACAATGTTAGCTGACGGGTTTTGCTCGTGCAGCTGTTTTATGTGCTTTTCAAATATCGTATCGCGCTGCGAAATCGCCTGTCCAAGGTCAAGCTGGTACTGCTTCATTTTTTCCGCGGCTGCTTCAACTCTTCCGTTGGAAAAATCCTCTTCGGCCAGGGTCTCCTGGTTAAAAGCTTCTTTGCTGAGCGCGTCGATTTCTTCGGTGATCTCGGGAGCGGCTTCCACTGTGACGTTCTTCCCCATAGAATATATGGCGCGAAGAACTTTCAAGTGCATAAAAGCCGCGTCAGGATTAAAATTGTCTGCTGTGCTCTCTTCCTTCTTTAACAGTTCCTTTATTCTGAAGTTGTCTTCCAGCCTTGAGGGAGAGAGTTCACCTTTTGCCACCTGCCTGTACAGTGCCAGGTCATCGGGGGAGAGCTTTTCAAAAACTATTATGGGATCTTTCCCCGCCTGCCGCAGAGAGTCGCTCAGCCTCTGTTCAATAATGTCCGGCCTGCCGGGGATATCGTTTATCCATGTTATCGCCCCGGTTTTAGCAGGCTCACCTTTTTGAATTTTCTGCATCTGTTTTTCAATATTGGCCTTGACAAAATCCAGGACCTTTTGCGGATTTTTGTCAGCCCCCCACCATTGATAAATCTTGGCTATCGCTTCCTGTTTGCCGACCCCAGTCCCAAACCCCGCTCTGTTCTTATGGCCTCCGCCCCAATTAACGCCTTCGGGCCCATTAATACATGGATCAGCCACATTTATATCGTTGTTATTCTCGCCTCTGGCTATACATAAATTGACATCTCCGTCCTTTGTTATCTGATAGTGCGCCAGCACCCTGTCCCCGAACTTTTTGCGGTCGTTCAAACGGTCGTTCGCCATCTTGTGCACCGCGACCTGCAGCACGCCGGGCAGATCGATCTTGTAAAAAACTATCTTTTCCCTGGAGGCAAGAAAAGTCTTTATGGATCTCTCGACTTCAGCTATCACCTTGTCGCAATACTCGACAAAATCCTTGCCCAATTCATCCTGAAGAGTTACGTTAAGGTTTGTTTTTAGAGCTTTTAAATTCTTCGATTCGGCCATGGTCTTCACTACTTTCATCAATACTTTTACCTGTTCGTTCCTGTCGGTCTTGAGCTCGCCCAGGCGGGGGCCAAGGAGCGAAAGGATGTCTGAAATGTACCGGACCTCATCGATCTTCACGCCTTTCATGGTTTTTGGAAAAACCGGGTAGTATTGGTCGCCCACAAGAG
>CAZSIW010000153.1:0-6078 GCA_964606755.1 uncultured Elusimicrobiales bacterium
GTTCATCGAGCGTGTCATGGTCCTTGGGGGAGAGCCGCCGGAAATGGAACAAATAATGTGTGTTGCCGGTTACGTTGAGGCGGCTCGCTCAAGCATAATGGTGCAAATCGACAATGGATTGACAGTGCCCGTTGCTTCACTTCCTGCGTTACTTGTGCTTAAGCTTTTCGCGTGGCTTGACCGTCATGCATATGAGAAAAAAGACGCAATTGATATATGGATAATTCTGAATTCCTATTATGAAGCCGGCAATGAGGATCGATTGTACGGTGAGGCGCACGAATTAGCGGCGGAATCGAAATGGGATATGCAGTTAGCAGGTGTTAAGCTCCTGGGTAAGGATGTCGCAAAAATATGTGAACCGGAAACGACCAAACAGTTGATTCATGCATTTACCCCCGAGAATCTTCGTCAAATTAAAGACGACATTCTCACGTATAGACCTCGGACAAGAGCCAATTGGGATTCTCCCCGAGTCGAGCAATATATCGATGCCTTTTGGCACCACTTGTCCTAAGTCAGATTGTGGGTGTAAAAATGAGGCTTAATGAAATAGAATAAAAGATGTTTTAAAAACTTAATAGATTTAGACAGTCTTCGTATGCCTTCTGAAAGAGAAGGATGAATTTCCGCAAGGAAATGCACACAACTGCGTAAGATGTCGTTGGCTTTGCTCGCAAGAGCTGGGTGGCGGTCATCTTGGGTCAGTTGTGTGCCTCAAGTTTGATTTAGCCACCCTTTTTATTTTGGGAAAAGGAATAAGTCAAAACTGAAATATGCAGTAAATTTAGTACTTAAAAGGAGGAGTTAGTTTATGAGAAACATTTCAATTCCAAAGCAACAGGAAGTTAAAGTAACATTTCGAGTTTCAGCAGACACAGCTTCGAAACTTAATATCTTATTAGCTGAGATAAATTTAGCTACAGGAAACAGGATCACAAAAAACCAGCTAGGTATCTCAGCTCTCCGGGTATTGTTTGAATCATGGGAAGAACTGGCGAGCCATAAAAAAGAGAGCATTGAAAAATGGGCAGAACGCTTCATATCTAAATATGATAATATATGAAAAACAATGAATCAGCCAAAGGCTTCATAATAAAAAGATAAAATGAAATCATTAAAAAGTGGAAAATCCATTTCAGC
Organism: uncultured Elusimicrobiales bacterium; assembly: GCA_964606755.1. Lineage (GTDB taxonomy): Bacteria > Elusimicrobiota > Endomicrobiia > Endomicrobiales > CAZSIW01 > CAZSIW01. The sequence continues at coordinate 1,144 of CAZSIW010000153.1, forward strand.
AGTTAGTGTTGAGAATATTACCAAAAACGGTATTTGGTTACTTATAAATCAAAAGGAATACTTCTTGGATTTTGAAGTCTTTCCTTACTTTGAAGATGCTACGATCAAGGCTATCAATAACGTGAAGTTGTTACATGGTTCTCATCTTTATTGGAAAGATTTAGATGTTGACCTAGAAATTGATAATCTTGAGCATAATGAAAACTATCCGCTTATAAGTCATAAAAAACGTTACAGACAACATTTTCAAGAGAATTTATTTAACTTGCAATTCCCCTCAGCTTGCTGAGGGGTAACCGAATATTCCTTCTCCCCTGGTGGGAGAAGGCGAGGATGAGGGGGCTAAAATAAAGAATGTTCACTTCAACATCACCCTCACCTCAATCCTCTCCCATCAAGGGAGAGGAGGGAAATGGATTCCGCTTGATACCGCCCAGCTTGCTGGGCGGAGGTTTATTAAAGAAAAAAAAGCTTAGTAAGTCTAAAATGCAATCGCTGTAGTGAGACAAAACAAGGGCAAAGAAAATGCTAGCTGCCTTTTAATCGGAGAAAGCTCCCATGAATCACCAGGAATGCCGGACGGCTGATGCCGTCGGCTTTCGGTGTTCGGGAACTTTCGGCGGCTGTCCCCTCAAAGAGGCCGCAGAATTTGCTGTCTCGCGACAGTTCAGGACAGCCAGAAGTATTCGGCTGTCGAACCCTCTTCGAGGGCTGCATACTGCGGTTTTCTCTTCGGCTTCAACCGTTAGCCCTTCGGGCACTCAAGTTTGCGCCAGGAAGGGAAAAGAACCTCTTTTCGGCTTGAGACTTTCGCCTTATTTCGCTGCCCTACTACCGCAGCTCCATAACCTCAAGGCAAAAGGCGCAATCACCCGCCAATTTATAAATTCACTGGATTAAGCTCGAACTTGAAAAGGTATCGGATCGTACAAAAGCAGAATTTTGAACAGCAAGGCTGAAAGGTAAGGTAATCGGACGCCCGGCCAAACTATACCCTAAAGAATATCGGCTTGAGCGCGTGTACATAAAACGGGTAAACATTATTTGCCAAAACCGTCAGAAAAAGTTAAAATTAGCGTATATTTTACAGTGCAGACAACTGATTTGCCCATTATAATAATTACTGTTGGAGCTTCATGGAAAAGCATAAGATATTTATCAGCAGTGTGCAAAAGGAATTTAAGCAAGAACGAATTGCCTTGAGGGATTTTATTACCTCAGATCCTTTGTGCCGCCGCTATTTTGATGTTTTTTTGTTTGAAGACATCCCAGCACGGGATAGAAATCCTGATTCAGTATATCTTGAAGAAGTAAGAAATAGCGATATTTATCTTTGCCTGCTTGGTAATGAGTATGGTATTGAAGATGCAAAAGGCCTTTCTGCCACAGAACGCGAATTTCTTGAGGCGACAAAACAAGGCAAATGCAGGCTTTTATTTATCAAGGAAGGCCATGATTCAGCTCGTCACCCTAAAATCCTGAAATTAATGCACAAAGCCTGCGGAGAAATGATTCGTCGGAAGTTTTCAAACGTCCCGGAATTGACAACACAGGTATATGCAGCGTTGGTACAGTATCTTGAAGACAATGGATCTTTGCAAACTGTTCCTTTTGATACGGCTGTATGCCGGAATGCTCATTTTAGTGATATAGAAGATGAGTCTATAAAAAACTTTCTGGAAACAGCTCGTTCCGAGCGCAAGTTCCCTTTGCCAGCTAATACTTCTGCAAAAAAGCTTTTCACGCATTTGAATCTGTTGAATAATGGGAAGTTGACTCATGCCGCTATCTTATTGTTTTGCCGTAAACCACAAAAATTCAGGCCCCTTTTATGTGCAGAAGTAAAATGTATGCATTTTCACGGGACGGAAGTTTCAAAACCTATCCCCTCGTATCAAATATACCGTGGTACACTATTTGAACAGATTGATGAAGCGGTGGATTTTGTTCTTGGAAAACTCAACCGGTCAGTAACCCCCAGCCAAACAAGCAATGCCAGTGATGTTGCCTATGAGATACCCAAACTGGTGATACGCGAGGCTATAGTCAACGCCGTAGCGCATAGGGATTATACCTCTAATGCAGGGGTGCAGGTAATGTTGTTTTCTGATCGTCTGGAAGTGTGGAACCCGGGAAAACTGCCCTTAGGAATGACGATACAAAATCTTAAAAAATCACATGCATCCATTCCTAGAAATCCTTTGGTCAGCGAACCTCTCTTTTGGGCTAAGTACATTGAACGCGCCGGTACAGGCACACTGGACATGATAATACTTTGTAAAAAAGCAGGGCTCCCTGAGCCGGAGTTCAGACAGGAAGCGGGCCAGTTCGTTCTGACGCTAAAGCGTCCTAAAGCATCAGCTTCTAGGGCCTCGGAAGAGGCCCCAGTCGAGGCCCCAGTCGAGGCCCCAGTCGTTACGACGCTAACAGACAATAAAATCATAGAATCTTTAATAAATAAAGAACTTGCGAGAAATCAATTATTGAAGTCTCTTGGCTATTCCCAGCCAACAGGCAATTTTAAGAAGGCTATAGAAAAGTTATTGCGGTATTCTATTATTGAAAGAACCCTACCCGATAAACCCAACAGCAGATTGCAGAAATACCGGTTAACTGAAAAAGGTTTAGCATATATAAAAAATCGCTAAAACCATAAAAGTGAAAGTAATCAAAATGAGGGGATTATGAGTATCGTTGAATCGGAAAATATTGAATACAAAGAAGCTAAAAATAAATTACCGGATAATATTTATAAGACTATTTCTTCTTTTGCCAATACGAAGGGCGGTTTAATAGTGCTGGGAGTAAAGCAGGAAGGCAAAAAGTTCATTACTCAAGGCGTAGAAAACCCTCAAAAGCTCGTAGATGATTTAGTTTCCACTGCCTGCCAGAAATATAACTTCTGTCCTCTTATCAAGCCTGTTATAGTAAAACAAAAGAATAAGCTTATTGTTCAAATTCATATAGAGGAAGCGCCCAAATATGAAAAACCCATTTATATCAAGGATGCTGGCCCTATAAAGGGCGGTTATAAAAGGGTAGGTTCCTCGGACTTACAGCTAAATGATAAAGATGTTCATCGCTTTTATCATGAGCGCCAGCATTCTCCGGATGCACTTGTATTCAAAGACACTTCCCTTAATGATATTGATGGCAAAACCGTTTCTATTTTCAAGGAAATAAGAAAAAGTCAAAAACCAGAAGCCATCGAATCCCGTGCAAAAGTTGTTGAAATATTAAAAGCGTACAATCTGCTTTCAAAAGATGGCAAGCATGTAACAGCGGCAGGAATCTTGTTGTTTGGAAAAACTACATCCGTAAGAAGATATTTCCCGCATTTCCGGTTGGATATTATCCGTATCAAGGGCATCGAATGGGGAAAAGATAAAGACCCATTTCTGTCAAATGATCTTTTCGGAAACCTAACACAGCTTCGTATGCAGGCTCTTGATATAATCAGCCGCTTGTATCTTACTCCGTTCAAATTAGGGAAAAATCTCACAAGGATAGATGATGATCCTTTCAAAAAGGCGTTAAGAGAAGCATTAGGAAATCTTTTAATGCATCAAAATTATTTCCATACATCGCCTTCCCAGATACGGATATATAACGACCGCATAGAATTTTACAATCCCGGCTATTCACTAAAAGACCCAAAAGATTACAATGTCCCGGGTTCTGAAATAAGAAATACACTTATTGCCCCGGTTTTCTACGATATGGGCTGGGCAGAAGCCAAAGGCACGGGGTTCAGGACAAGCATTTTCACATTGCCTAAAAATGACTATCCATCGGCGAACTGGAACAGCAACGAGAGGAATGATACTTTTACTATTGTATTCCCGCATCCCAGAGAACAAGTAACCACCCCGCAAGACAGTGCACAAGATACCACACAAGATACCACACAAGTCACCACACAAGTCGATTTACGGGATCGCGTAGCCGCCCTTTTGAAATATTGTGATACATCCAGAAGCCTCAAAGAAATGATGGCTTTTATCAAGCTGAAAAATCGAGTATATTTTTTTAAAGATATTCTTAAACCTCTATTAGCGTCCGGTCATTTACAATACACTATACCTGAGAAACCAAACAGCCGTTTTCAGAAATATATATCAGTGAATAAAACAAAATCAAAATGAGGGGATTATGAGTATCAAAGAAAAAGGAATAGTAATTTAAAACCACACTTGTAAATGCGCAGTGTGGTTTTTTGCTGTTTATTTAAGGTTCTAAGGAAAATATGGCCAATAAAAAAGAATTATCAGAAAGAGACATTTGTACAAAAATTATTGTTCCTTCGCTTGAAAAAGCTGGATGGGATATTGAGAAACAAGTCCGCGAGGAAGTATTCTTCACTGATGGCCGTATTTTTGTTAAAGGCAACAAAACAGTACGAGGTGAAGGTAAACGCGCAGATTTTATTCTTTATCTTAAGCCAAATATTCCGATCGCAATAATAGAAGCAAAAGATAACAACCAACCTGTTGGTGCAGGCTTACAGCAGGCACTTAATTACGCAAAGATTTTGGACATTCCAATAGCTTTCAGCTCTAATGGCGATGGTTTTGTGCAGCATGACAATTCAGGTTACTTCGCTGAATTAGAAAAGCAGCTATCTGTCGATGAATTTCCTTCCCCTGAAGTCCTATGGAAAGTTTATAAGAAGTACAAGGGGATAGAAACCTCTAAACAAGAAGATATAGCTTCATATGATTACCATTTTGATGGTTCAGGCCGTAAACCAAGATACTACCAACAAATCGCTATAAACCGCACTGTAGAAGCTATTGCAAAAGGGCAGAAAAGAATATTACTTGTTATGGCTACGGGTACAGGCAAAACCTATACCGCATTTCAGATTATTTATCGTTTATGGAAAAGCGGAACAAAGAAAAGAATTCTGTTTTTAGCTGATAGGAATGTTCTTAT
>CAZSIW010000154.1:0-6009 GCA_964606755.1 uncultured Elusimicrobiales bacterium
CATACAGTGTTAACAAATACTTGACATTCTGTTTTTCGTTTGCTAGACTGGAAGCGAGGAAAAAAATATGAAACTAATGGGAGTCAACATCAAGAGGTTGCGCGAGGAGAAGGGGATAACCCTGCGCACCATGGCTACGAACCTGGGAATAAGCCCGAGTTTTCTTTCCCAGATAGAGACCGGAAAGGCCTCGCCGTCTCTGGACACTCTCAAGAGCATCTCCGATCACCTTGGAACCACGGTTGGGACCCTGATCGGAGAAAACCAGAAGCCATCGCACTCTCCCGTTGTCCGCTCTGATGAGAGAAAGAATATAGAGCGGCTCAGCAGTGGCGTAAACATCTACCTCCTGGCGTCACAGGACCCCAATAAGCAGATGGAACCTTTGCTCTTCAGGATGAGCGAGAAGGCTACCTCCGGGCCTGCCATGTACAAGCATTTCGGTCAGGAATTCGTTCTCGTCCTGAGAGGCACCATTGAAATCACGCTAAACGATGCGGCCTACATATTGAAAAAAGGTGACAGCATATATTTTAATTCCAGCACGCCGCACTCGTTTCGAAACCTCGACAAGAACGAGAGCGAGGCCATCTGGGTAGTAACGCCGCCAACGTTTTAAATTTTTTTGCCGTCAGTGTACATAAATATCATACAGTGTTTAGTATTAGTAAACATATAGAGCATCCGCCAACATTCTGGCGGACTACGAAGTAAGCCCGATAGGGCGCGACATTCTAAATTACGTTTTAGAAGGGCTCAGTGAGCGTTGGTTCCACAACGTGGAACCGAAAGCGAACGTCGAAGGGGAACATAGTTCCCCTCGAGGAGCGGTTTGGCGACAGGTTTACCGATGGAGCCAAACCAATCCCGCCACGGCGGGATAAGTTCCGCGAATGCGGAACGCGACATAAGGGAGGATTTATGAAGGAACTCATGAAGGGAAAACTGGAAGGATTTACGGATGAAATGAAGCAGTTCACGAAGCATCTGGAAGCTCTGAAGAACAAAAGCGCTCTCTACGGAGACTACAAGGCGCTAATGCTCGATGAGATGGAGAGGCTCGGGTTCGACGAATGCGCCACAGACAAGTATGACAACATACTGGGAACCATGAAGGGCTACAAGCAGGGCCAGGATATCGCCCTTGTGTTTCACCTCGACTACAATTTCAACAGAGAAAGTAACGGACAGGACGGGCCGCACACATATATACCGGGCATGATCTCCGCCATCTATTCCGCCGCCCTGCTAAAACGCACGCTTTTGCCACTGAACGGTGACCTTATAATCTGCGGAGTGCCCCGCTCAGGTTTCTGCGAGTTCGGGATCAAACAACTTTTCGAGACCTACCTTAGCAAGAGGGTCAAACAGCTAAAGGGTGTGTACCTGTGCGAACCCACCGACATGAACATCTTCCTCGGCCACAAGGGCAGGATGGAATACGAGATACTGGTGAAGGCGACCACGAGCCGCGACTATACGGAAAACAGGGGCATAAACATGCTTGGCACGATGTTCCCTCTTATCCATGAGCTAGAGAGCGTTTCCCACAACCTGCCTTACAACTACAGCCTCGGTAACTCCAGCCTGAGAATAAAAGACGTCCACTTCAACGGGACCAACCCCACGGACAAGAGAAACGAGTTCAGGGTCACCGTAGACAGAGTGTTCGTGCCTGAGGAACAGCAGGAGAACATTCTCGAGAGAGCGAAGATGATAGCGGAAGCGGCCTACAAAGGCGAACCCAACGTTATGGTGGAGACCGCGGTCGCGAAACACAGCACAAAAACTATCGCTGGAATGGAACTGGTTTCCAAAAAAGAGATCAAGCCGTGGACCATGGAGAGCCACCACCCCTTCGTGATGAATTCCCTCCAGGCGCTCACGGACAACGATTTTAAATCAACGCTGGGATACTGGAAAAAAACTTTCACCGAAGGCGCCTACACCTGCGGCCAGCTGGGAATACCGACGCTCGGTTTCGGAGTCGAGGCGGAGATATTTTCCAAGAACATGTCAAAGCCGGCAAGCATCGAAGAGATAAAAAAGGCGGTTTTCGGCCAGGCGATGATGATACACAGGAACATCGGCGTGCCGACCTTCGGTTGGAGCTCAGACGATATTTAGTGTAATGTCACTTACTGATAAGAAAACGTCAAGCTATTTAGAAAATATAATTAAAAGGGACAGCAATGAGTAAAAACATCCTCGTAATAAACTGCGGCAGTTCTTCCCTCAAGTACCGCATAATCCGTATGCCGGAGGAGCTGGAGATAGCCGGCGGCGAGGCGGTGAGGGTGGGCACGCGCACCAGCGAGCCGTCCGCCATCAACTACCATTTCGGGAAAGGTTACAAAAAGACCGTCACCGAACTGCCGGACCACAAGACGGCGTTTTTGAAGATTATAGAGCTCATAGACGCGGCGGGCAAAGACAACCCGGGCATCACCTACGATTGTTTCGCTCACAGGTACGTTCACCCGGGCACATTTTTTAAAAAACCCGCGGAAATCGGTAAAAAAACGATCTCTGCCCTGCAGAAGACTCTGTCTTTGGCGCCTATCCACAACGTTATCTCTCTTAACCTGATACGCCTGTGCGCCAAGGAGTTCAAGAAGACTCCCCAGTACGCCGTGTTCGACACGTCGTTCCACAAGACCATACCGAAAGAACTAGGCTCCTACGCTCTGCCGGAGGCGCTGGTAAAAAAATATAATCTCAAGAAAGCCGGGTTTCACGGGATATCGCACAGGTACGTGATGGAAGAGGCCTGCAGGTTCCTGGGCCGCGACCCCTCGACACAAAAAATAGTGAGTTGCCATCTGGGAAGCGGCGGCTCCAGCGTCTGCGCCATAAAAAACGGTAAATCCATCAACAACACCATGGGTTTTACCCCTCTCGAAGGCCTTATGATGAACACCCGCAGCGGTGATATAGACATAGGGCTTCTTCTTTCGATCATTGAAAAAAACAACCTCTCGCCCGAACAGGTGGAGAACGTGCTCAACTACAAAAGCGGGATACTTGGCATTTTCGCGGGCTCCTCTGATATGAGAGACGTCGCCAAGAACGTCCTGAACGACGAAAAAGCTAAGATGGCTTTCGACATCTATACCGGCAGGGTAAAAAAATACATCGGCTACTACTGCCTGCTGTTGCACCAGCCGGACATACTCATTTTTACCGATACCCTCGGCATCGAGATGTCAGCCCTGCGCCAGAACATCTGCGCCGGCATGGATTGTTTCGGCATAAAGCTGGACGTGGACAAAAACGCGGCGTACAAAGAAGGCAACTCGGAGCTCAGCGGCAGCGGCTCTCAGGCAAAGATTGTGGCAATACCGACTAACGAAGAAGTTATGATAGCAAGAGAAACCTACACGGAGATCCGCCATGATGATCGTAGTTGAAGTCAACAAAAATATGGCCCTGTTCAAAACTTTCAGCGGCACGGTGACCGAGGCGCTGGAGTTCGATTACAAAAAAGACAGCGATCCCAAACGTCCCGCGCGCAAGCTCGGCGAGCTGATAGCCAAACTCTCAAAGAAAGAGCCCGTCAGGACGGTCTCGTTCCTCCTGCAGTTCGGAGGCAACCGGTTCAAACATCCCTGCCCGGTCAATGAGGAATTTTTAAAAGAGCTGTTAACGCAGTCAGAGTTTTTTCCGCTTTATATACCCGCCGCGCACCAGTTCATAAAAATGTTTTGCGAACAGTTCAACAACATAAAGTTTTTTGCGTTTTTTGAGACCTCATTTTTCTGCCTCCTTCCGGATAAGGACAGGACGTACCCCATAGCGGACAAGTATTTTGACAACAACGGCTCCATGAAATGGGGCTACAACGGCATCTTTCACGCGCACCACGCAACCCTGTTCGACCCGGTCGACAAGGTGATCTCAGTGGTACTGGACAGACAAACAACCGTCTGCGCCATAAGAAACGGAAAACCGCTTACGGTCAGCCTGGGATGCACCCCCCTGGAAGGCATAATGTCGCAGAGGTCCTGCGGGGATATAGACCCGGGTATAATAGTTTATCTGATGAAAGAGTACGGTTATTCCATATATAAGATAGATGACATACTGAAGAAAGAGAGCGGCTTCTACGGGATGACAGGCTACGACCTGACCCTCGGCCAGCTTATAAGCCTGTATGGGAAGGACGAAAAAGTAACGCTGGCTTTTGATGTCTACAAGAACCATATGCTGAAATACATAGGGGATTCAATAGCCACTATGGGAGGGTTCGACAGGCTGGTGTTCTCCGGCTGCAACGCGGAAACGCTGAGACAGGTAGTTTATATGTTGTTAAAGGATATGTCTTTCCTTGGCATAAGCCTTGCCGAGATGCCCTGGGACACAAAGAGCGAGCTGGTGTTCCTCACCCTTCAGAACTCACAGCGGCACGCCTACATGAACAGCATCGACAAAACAGACATCGTGCGCCAGCAGACCCTGAAACTCATGAAATAGACAGCATAGCCCTCCTTTACCTTACACCTGTTTTATCAATTTCTCAAAATCACTCGAATCTTTACGCTTACCTTTATCATCTCTCCGTTTAACACGAGAGAGGTCAGCAAAACTGGGAATTATCCGCTTCTTGCGCACCCACTGCTTTTGTACGATTAATAAAAATGAATAACTATTACAAGGGGGACAGATGAAAAAAATCATCTCGGCGATGTTGCTTCTTTTAATGCTCGCGGCGGTAGCTTATGCGACCACTGATCTGCGGGTAACCGCGGGTTATACGACTTTTGCGATGAACGACGTTAACAATTTTCTGAACAGCGTGGGCGGGGCGACAACGGTCACCAACGGGTACGAGATCGCGGCGGACCTTCTTTGCCCCATTCCGAATGTCCCGAAACTTTCGATCGGGCCGAGGGTGGAATACCTTGGGTGCAACAACGGGTCGGCTTCGAACTCGGCTACCAGTGTATCGATCAAACAGTACATGATCCCCCTGATGGTGGGCGGAAGGTACATCTTCACAAACAACGACAGGCTGTCTTTGTCCGGTAATTTGTTCGTGGGCGTGGGGCTTGGGTACGCGTCTATAGATGTCGCGGGCGTTTCCAGCAGTTATACCGGATCGAGCTTTAACATGGATGCAAGCGCGGAGGGCTCGTACAAACTCTCCGACAGCGTGAATATTATATTGGACCTTGGCTACAGGCTGGCTGACGTTGGTTCAATGAGCGCCGGCGGCTACGGCAGCGGCGGAGGCAGCCCAAGCGGCGGCATAACCTATGCGCCAAGAAAGGTTGGCACTATAAACACGACCACAGGTAGTTCATCCATATCGTACGATTTTAGCGGCATGTTCATAAACATCGGCGCGTGCTTCAAGTTTAAATAGAAAAACCCGAATGAATTAGAAACGGAGGATATGACGATGAACGCAAAAGAAAATATGATTTCCCTTATACTGGCAACTTTCTTGCTTCTGGGAACCGCAATAACCGTGATGAGCATCGGCTCCGGACAGTCTTCCAGCTGGCCTAACGATGAAAAGAAGAAGGCGCCAGAAACCGCGATGACACTCTACGACCAGGGCGTTGCCGCTGACAAGGCCGGGGATAACCAGGCCGCTCTGGACTATTTTAAACAAGCGCTCAAAAAAGACAAAAAGAACCCGGACATACTCAACATGCTTGCGCACAGCGAGCGCAAACTGGGAATGCTGGATGAGTCCATGGAGGATTACTGGAGAGCGCTTAAGATAAAACCCAAATTCCCGCAGGCACGCGAGTACATGGGCGAGGCCTACATACAGGGGACCCTGAAAGAAATAGAAACACTAAAAGGTTACGGCCCGGAGGCTCAGGAAGAGTACAACGATCTTGTAAAGGCACTGAAAGATGCCGCGGCGAGTGTGCAATGAAACCCATACCCAACCACCAGCATACATCTTTAACCCATGAATGCCAGTCCTGCAGGCTAGAATGTTTCCAATGTTTCAATCATTGCAAAGAAGAACAGCAGACTGGACAAGCGGAAGAG
>CAZSIW010000155.1:0-6004 GCA_964606755.1 uncultured Elusimicrobiales bacterium
GTAGCCAACTTTTCAGACAAAGATGATAGCCCGCTTAACGCATTTTCAAAATTGACTTTAAGGCTTCCTGCCTGAGCTCTGACAACGGATGTCAGATTGCTGTTTCGCGCGGCCTGTAAAGCGAACATCCGGGCTATCAAACTTTCTCTCTTTTGAGGATCATTCTTGTCCGTTTGGACATTGAGCATCACGACCAATTTAACGACCAGCTCCTGTTTAACCCTGTCCTCAATCCCGGAATCAGTCAAAATATTCATGATATCCGCTATATCAGAGTAGCCGATATCGCCATATCCGCCTTCGTTAATCTTTTCTTTTAACTTTATAATACCCGCATCCCGGACATTATCGATCGCGCCTATATACCTGCTGTTAACCTCCCAGTCCGATGAAAGCCCGGGGAAGGTAAACTGCGGCGATGTCCTGGTAAGCGCCAGGTACGCAACGGCTTTATAAAACTCTATGGCTATTGTTTTTTGTATCTCGGAAAGATTTTCTTTTTCATGCTCAAAGGAACTTCTGCCTCTTATCAAGGGGAGCGGGATTTGAATGTTCAGGCCAAGCTCTTTAACGAATTGAATGAACTGGGGCGGCACAAGCGCCAGGAAGTTGTTCTTCAAATCAATGTCGCAGACCCTCAGGCCTGCTTTGTCTATTATCTGGCAGGGCATATCTTTTGTCTCAAGTATGCCGACCGCCACCTGCGCGCCGGGGCCCGCTCGGCTTAACACTTCCGATTTTACTTCCAAAAGCACTTTTGCATTTTCGTGGTTTACAAAGTATATTTTAAATTTATCGTTCTGGGAAAGGCCCGCGAATGTTTTCCAGGACCTTTGCGCCAGCATCATATCCAGTTCGGGTATTGTGTTGTCAGCCGCTTTGATCCGTCTTACCGTGACCCCGCGTTTAATATTTTCATCTTCAGATTTTTTTATGCCGGTCAGTTTTATAGCCGTTATTTTACCTGCGTCGTTTTTAACGACATTAAACGTAAACATATACGCCGGGCCGGTGCCATTTTTTGTGACCAGCTCTACCCTGTCGGCGCCTTCAAAGATGGTATATTTGCCAGTACCGAAGAAACCCGAGACATCAACCTGGCCGCCTTCCGCTTTCAGCGATTTTGGGATAAGTAGGGCGACTTCCTTCAGCGCGCCGGTCCCGTCATCCGCCGCTTCTTCAACGTACTCTTCCACCGGCCCGTTTTTCTGCAGGTAAAAATCCACGTCCAGTTCTTTGCTTCCCCCATCCCTGGAATTCTGAGTTATCTCTGCGGCATACGCACCGGACTCTCTCTGGACCTCCGCGTTTCTTCTTATCTCTGCTTCCAGGTTTGGCGACGGATCGGGAAGATTGTTTATATGTTCGACAAGATAATCCATATCCATCACTTTTGTCTCGTCTTTTTTATCCCTCTGTTTCTCAAGGTTGACTATCTGCGACAGGAACACACCATCCTGCGGCATTTTGATATTTTCGCCTTTTGGAACACTCATTTCCCTGGTTTTTAGCTGTTCAACATCATTGGTCAGGAACACGCAGAACGGCCTGGCGAGCCCCAGCTCCGACACCTCTTTTGGATTCTCCGCATATTTCCTTATTTTTTCAAAATCGCTTTTTTCAAACGCATCGCAGAGATCTTTTAAGAACTTGTTCTTTACGCTTTCTTTTGTAGACAAGATCCTTCCGATCTGCTTGACAACGACTTCAACCGCCTTGTCTTTGTCGGCTGAGTAACGAACGTACGATGAAAGGAAAAACATAATTGCCCGGATCACTTTTATATTTGGAGAAATATTTTTTAGTTCTTGTATAAAAGGATAAACATCTTTTACAGCTTTAAATGTGTGCTGATCGGGACTAAACAACATATCCCATCTATAAACCATTGCTTCTATGCAGGCCTCATTAATACTATCCGTATCAATATCTTTATATTCGGATACAATCATTATGCCATTCATCATATCCTGATAATACTGTTTCTGTAACTCGCTACCCATTTGATAGACATATGCCTTGTTCTTTTGGATGTACGCTGGCAGAATCTCCATAAACTTATTAAAACATTTTATTGATCTATCCATTGCAATACCGGACAGATCAACAGCTTTCCCGCTTTTAAATGATTTCAGAAAAATCTCTTTAATTTCAGCATCATTCTCTTCGAACAGATAGCCCAAATATGTCCTAAATACATTCTCCACCAACGAACCTCTAAACTCCTCCGGCACCGCGTTCCATAAAGGCATGTAGGCGGCTCTTGCCTTTTCGATCAACAACTCCCTTTCTTTGTCCACAAACTCATTCCATTCTGACAATTCGCCCGTTGTACCCTTATTTTGGCTTACAATATTGCCGATTCCATCTATTTCATCCCGCATCTTAGAAATTTCATCTTGTATAGCAGAAGGGCTGGCGCTATTTATTGCTTGCAGCACCTTATCAATTTCTTCCTGCAGAAGAACTTTGCCGGCACCGCCAAAAAGCTTGTTTCTGATTAAATCACCGATCTTGGGGGTAGTTGCTTGCATTTTATGTGCGAAATACTTTTTACGAGGGTCTCTTGCGTTGACGTAAACCGCCTTATTCGTTTTCGGGTTATTAAAAATAATGTATTTACCGTCAAAGCCTACGACAGGGTACTCTTGATCAGATATTCCGCTTTTGATCAAATTATTATTACTGGTCAGGATAATATTATATCCGGGAGTTGAACGATCTGAAACAATCGCAACATGTTCATTCTTGTTAATATTATATACGTAAGTATTCCCCGCCACTCTTTCTTTCTTATGCTCTGAGCGTACAATTGCCATGTCAAAGCCAGAGTCATAAGTCATAATATAATTATTTTCTTTACCGAACAGCTCGCCCGTGTAAGGAGTTCTTAACCCTGTCTCCATATCAATTGCGACTGGCAATTCAGGGTCGGTGCCGTCAATAATAAGGTTAAACACCGGGTGCTTATAAACGATCGGCTTATCAAGCGATTGTTCCGGGTTGTCAGTCATAGAGTAACTGACCAGAAGGAACTGCGTGCCATCAGGCATGTTTTTGTAGCAACTTATAGTTCCATTATCGTCAACCTCAAAAGTACCTGAACCATCAGAACCGCCGAAACTTCTGTTGAACACAGGAACATCATTCGTTTTACCTGCGTCTAGAATAGAATAGAATTTCAATTTACTATCATAAGTTTTAGCTACGACATATTCACCCTCGGGATCAAACCACGCCCACCGGGCATTTTCAAAAACTATTCTATTCGTCACCAAATCATAAACATTATAACCTGTGTCGGTCTTTACAAGAAGCAGGTTTGAATTAAACGGACTGAGCCATAAACCAGCCTTATTGGAAGTTATAGCGCTGAACACACTAGCAGGAGCACCTTCTTCAACGGCGACAATTGAAGAAAAGTGATGTCCGTTTCGCTCAACGCTGTATACACAGTACCTGCTGTCGGATGTAAAAAACACATTTTCTGTTTTGTCGAGTACTTCACCTATCTTGATTTCTTTACCGGTCTCTAATGACTTACACATTAAAACAGAGACATCCTTGTATGCCACAAATTTGTTGTTTTCTGAAACGCATTCAATTACTGGAACATCTTTATCAGCAATACCATTTTCGATCTTATAAAGTACTTTGTAAATACGCTCATTTTTGGGATTTTTTCCAGAAACAAGATAATACCCGTTCACAAGCGGTCTTATATCGACAACAGGAAAGTAGGCAATCTTTATATCTGTTATTGATCTATGTGTTGCTTTGTCTGTCACTATTTTACCGGTGCCCACCTCAACAATATCTTTGCCGTTAAAGATATATTTTGACCCGTCTGACGGCCTGCCCATGCTATCCAGTGAAAACCTCTCTATTACGGCTTCTTTTTTCTTCGGCGCCAGTTCTTTTGGCGGTTCGGTTAGAAATTTCGAAGCGGCCTCTGCATCGATTTCATTTTCTCTGTCGAACTTTGTAACCTCGCTTATAGAAAGGTTTTCCTTTACTTCTCCGGTCTCATAGCTTGTAACCACTTCCTGCGCCGTATAAATATTTACACCTTGAACAAGTGATAAAAACTCTTTCTCTTCCGCTTCATCAAGCCCGGCCGCTTGCCGTTTGGCCGCCAGCCCGGCTAACCGCTGCGTTCCTTTTATACTCGGGACCGCAATAAAGCTTTCGCCATCAATTATAGGCTGGGTACGGTTGTTGAATGAGTTTACAAATGATTTATCGCTTATGACATCTTTTGCCTTTTCGGTGAACGGAAGTATCACAAGCGGCAGTCTTTTTGCGCCTGCCAGCGTAACACCGCTTACGACGACCGCCTTATCTCCATAAATATTTTTAAGCGATACGATACCCTTCCACTCGAATATATTTCTATCAAGATATATAACACCCCTGGCCCCGACCGGCGGTTCGAGTTGTTCATATTGTTTATCATGCGGCAGAACCATATACCCTTGTTGTTTGGCCTCGTCAACCAGGCTTTTAATGTCCCCCTGCACCCAAGCGCTTATCTGCTTAACTGAATATATATAGTTAGGGTTGCCGGAAGCGATGCCTTTAAGTCCCACGACAATAGTATTGACATATTTGAGCCTATCGGCGACAGACAGATTCGTGTTATCCCTGATTTCACTAATCGCGCGCTCTATAGCTCTATGAAAATTGGATTTCTCTCCGGGTTTCAAATCGCTCTGCAATATCAGGCTGTCCCAGGACTCAGGCACGTCGAACAAACGACCGCCGTCAACCATCAAGCCGCCTTCTACAACCGCGCCTTTAACGATATCATCAGGCATATCCACAGCCAGGGCCACTCTCTTGTAACGAGCGAACGACACCCTGTTTGGGAGGGTCTTGTCATATATAACCCTCACCTTTTCAAGCTCTTTTTCAGCGCTTAGAGCATCCATCGGAACAGGCACTTTCGAACCCTGTTTCGGCACGAACATCCTTAACAACGTCTGCTCATCCATGCCCGCGCCGTTATCTATCACCTCTATCGTGTTATCATCAACGGAAACATAAACGTTTTTGTCATCGTTTTCCGTTTCAACAGCCTCAGCGCCCTTCTGCGGCACAAGGATACTTTTGTTTAAAAACCCGTTAACCTTTTTGTACTGGCTCTTTTTATCTTTCACGTAGATGTTAACATCTGTAACGAACGGAAAGTGTTTTTTAACGCTCTCGATCAAACCAAATTGAGAATTTCTTGTGTCTCCGGGCAATGTTTCATATGGTATTTTTTTATCCGTAGTTACTCTTACTACGGTTCCGCTTCCAGTTTCCTGTCTAGCCGCGGAAAGAAACTCGTCATTGGCTATCTCCCGTGTGGTTATTCTTCTTGAGCCGTCTATTTCTCTCGCGATTGTGAGTTGATATGGAATGCCGCCTACTTTTTTAGTGAAAATATCTATATGGTCTTTGCCGTTGGGCTCCAGCCAGTCGATCACCTGTTTCACGCCTTTGCCGAACTGTCCCACCTTGAAGCCCAACGCGTCGAGGCCGTTCGTTACGGCTTCTAAAATACTTTGCTCTTTCGGGTTCGGATTCTGCCCGATCACTTCCACTTCGATCCTGGGATCTTCATAGGTATCGCCGCAAATCATGTTTATTATCTCATCCGAACAATTACCTGATGCAAGTTTTTTAAATATCTGTGAATAATAACTATCTGTTATTGCGCTATCTATTTCTTCCGCTTCGCTAATAATATTAAGTTTTACCAATACAGCCTTTAATTGTGCGGGCGTCAGCAATTTCTCCGCCAGAGTGTTCTGCGCGTGGATAAAATACCGAAGATCAGCCGATCCTGCTATATTTACCTTGTTCAAAGCTGGTCTGGTAGCAGGCTTCACTAACTTTTCCAGAGTTATCTTTTCGGCAAGATGTATTGCGGGATATATTTCCTGGATCAGGTTCCTCAGTTCTTCGGCAGGTTTGAACTCTATCTTTGATATCGCGGACTTTATGAGGTCTTCGGCTT
>CAZSIW010000156.1:0-5977 GCA_964606755.1 uncultured Elusimicrobiales bacterium
GTGGGAATTCACGATTGTGTCTATCTCGCCTGACCTGTACACGTTCATCAAGAACAAAGAAAATAACAAAGCAGAAAACACAAGGACCGTCGCCACATAGAAATAGCTTTCATACTTCGATATTTTGAGAAGTTTTCCGCTGACCATATCAACCTTTAAAATTGGATTTGTGCTTTAAACTTTCCTCCGCCCTCATCGGTGCAGAAAAGCAAAGTCTTTTTTGAACGCTCGCACCACATCTTGACATCTTTTGAGAAAGTCGGGCAATCCGCCGTTATCTCGCACACGTCCCCGGGTTTCATTTCGTTCGCCTTTGCGGCCAGTTTTAATACCGGCTGAGGACACCTTAATCCCTTGCAATCCATAACGATCAATGCCATTTTACCCTCCTGTTTTTCATTATATCGTCGAATATCTCATCTACTATTTGCCGCATATTCCGTTCAACCTCAACGCTCAGTTTTTCACCGAACGTATAAGGATCTTTGACAGAAATGGCATAAACCACAATCTCTTTATTGCCGCCGCCAGCAACCGACGAAGCCTTCAATACTTGAAATACTCCGGTGCCGTGCGCTGAAGTTCCGGGTGTCATCGCCCTGTTCACATCATCGATTATAAAAACCTTTCCAGCGCTCTGGCCCTCGCGGCACAGAGAATCTATCACTATGACATTATCGAAGCCGCCGACAAGATCAAGCAAACGCCAGCCTGAAAGGGACGACTCCAAGAATTCAACGCTTTCATCTCGAAGGTTTTCTCTGATCTTTCCAAACACCGCGCGGCCGGCGATTATACCGGCGCCGTCGTCGCTCATTATCGTGTTGCCGAGGCCAAGTAAAAGAACTTTACCGCACATCAATCCCTTCTTATTGTCTTTACTATTTTACCATCATTTGAATGCAAAGTCAAAATCAAAGGCATTTCTCCGGGCAGCGAATGGGTCGCGCAGGCGAAACACGGATCGAAGACCCTGAAAGCGGTCTCGATCTTGTTAAGTATACCCTCCGAGACGTTCCCGCCCGTGATGAGTTTTTTTGCTATCTTATCCACCGCGAGGCATATAGCACCCGCGTTGTTGACGGTCGCAACCACCAGGTTAACATCCGTCAGTATCCCTTTGGGATCGGTTTTATAGTGATGGTAAAGCGTACCGCGCGGCGCCTCAACAACGCCTACCCCTTCAGCCGGAACGGACACGGGAATATTCCTTATGTCTTCACCGGTAATGGACGTATCGTTCAAAAGCTCCTGCATTCTTTCGCTCGCATGGAGAGCTTCTATGAGCCTCGCCCAGTGATAGGAAAAAAGATTATGCACGGGTTTACCAGAAAAATACTCAACGAACCGTTCGTACTCCGCATGAGCCTCGGGTGTCGTGAAACCGGTTGAAACGTTCAGCCTCGCAAGCGGGCCCACTCTGTAGATGCCGCTGTCCGGGCCGTCGACAAACCCCTTCCAGCCGATCTTCTTGAGGTAAGGGAACTTCATATAGGTCCACGGCTCTACATGCTCTTCGATATGGGAGAGATAATCTCTCGCGGGAAACTTCAGGAACTCTTTTCCGTCGGGAGATACGACCCTTATGTCGCCGTCATAAAAATTCACCTTATTGTCTTTATCCACAAGCCCCATATAATATGTCTTCTGGTCGTACGCGGGGTCTTTGATCGCGGAGAGGTAGAACTCGTTCTTCATTACTATGTCTTTGAATATCCCTAACGCCGCGTTTGCCAGAACCTTGGCTTTTTCAGCGGCCTGCAGGAATTTTTTTCTTTCTTCTTCGGTGACCCCGCGGGTCACGCCGCCGGGAACCTGGTTCACAGGATAAGAGACGCGCCCTTCAAGCGTCGTCAGCATGTCCCTGCATTCTCTCCTGGTGCTGATGACCAGCTTGCCCGCCTCCAGGCCGAGTTTATTTATAACGCCGATGATGTTTCTCTGAGAAGGATCGCTGTCGGGCCCCACGATGAAGTCCGGGCCGCCGAGGAAGAAAAAATGGAGCATATGGTCTTCGAATATAAAAGTGTTGTAAGCGAGCTCTCTTATTTTTTTACCCGTGACTGCGGGCTCTATTTTATACAGGCCGTCCAACGCTTTAGCGGCAGCGGTGGAATGAGCGGTAGGGCAGACGCCGCATATCTTGGCGGTCAGAGCGGGCATTTCCTCGCAGGCTCTGCCGACGCAGAAACGCTCGAAGCCCCTGAGCTCGGGGATGACCATGTACGCTCTCTCGACATTGCCATTGTCGTCAAGGAATATATCTATCTTGCCGTGGCCTTCCAGCCTTGTCACCGGGTCTATGGTTATATGTTTAACCATTCTTCTTCTCCCTCATTTTGCCGAGAACCGACGCGGCGAAACTGTATCTATATAAGGTGCCCGTAAGGTCCGGTATCGAGTTTATCAGCGCGTCTATCTCTTCTTCTTTAGCCGAGTCCATCACCATCCCGAGAGCCGACATGAACTTCGCGCCCTGCTCGGTTACTCCGTCCAGCGGACCGAAACAGCCGCGGCACGGGACGTTTGCCCTGACACACTGTTCCCCGCAGCCGGAACGGGTCACGGGGCCCATGCAGATCACCCCGTCTTCGAGAAAGCATTTCCCGGAGTCTTTCTGCAGGCTGAACCTGTTTATCTTGGTGAGCTTGAGATTATCAGTTTTTGTTTCTTTTCTGGGGCAGGAACTGCAGAGGTTTATGTTCGGTGCGAACACAGGCTTATCGAGGTTCACTTTGCCCGTGAGGAACGCCGTTATGAACTCCATTATGTTTTTTGCCGGAGGAGGGCATCCGGGAAGATAAAAATCGACTTTTATGACCTCATCAAGAGGTTGTACTCTGTCTAACGCGGCAGGTATCTTGATCTCGTGGCCGTTCACTTTTGTTTCCGGAGCCGGTATGACCCCTCCCGGGTTGTTCGTGGACGCGGTTTTCTTATACATATATTCAAGCATCGTTTCTTTGCTGGTCAGATTAGAAAGGCCGGGGACGCCGCCCATGTGAGAACAACTGCCGTGCGCCACTATGAACTTTGTTTTTTTTCTGAGGAGCTTCGCCATCTCCTCGTGCTCGCTGGTGCGTATGGAACCGTTTATGAAGGTGGCCGCTATCGACGCGTCCGGCATGGCCTCTACATCCTTTTTCTTGAAATCCAGGGCCACCGGCCAGAATACGATGTCAACGGCTTCTATGACATTAAGTATGTTTTCGGCAAGGTCGACTATGGACTCCTCACAACCGCCGCACCCCGCGCACCAATACATGGCTATTTTTGGTTTATTGCCCGCCATATCAGCAGCTCCTCACGCCTTCCACGAATTCCTTCAATACCGTTGAGAACTTTTCGCCTTCGCTCGCTGAAACCCAGTCCAGCTTGAACTTTTTGGGGTCAACGCCTGATTCCTTCAAAACCCGTTCGAACATCTTCATACGCCTAAGGGCCGCGTAATTGCCTTTCTTATAGTGACAGTCGCCCGGATGGCAGCCAAGAACGATAACGCCGTCGGCGCCTTCGCTGAAAGCTTTCAACACCAGCTGGGCATCCACCCTGCCTGAACACATCACCCTGATGACATGCACGTTCGCCGGCACGTCCCTGTGCTGTTCGCCGCAAAGGTCCGCTCCGGCATAACTGCACCAGTTGCACAGGAAGGCGACTATTTTCGGGTTATTTATCATCTTTCATTATCCCCTCTATCTCCGCGCACACCTGGCCGTCCGTGAAATTCCTGCTCGTTATCGCCCCGGACGGGCATCCCGACGCGCACACGCCGCACCCGTGGCACAAAACTTCGTTTACCGACGCTTTGTTCTTGTCTTTATCGAACGCTATTGCCTGATAGGGGCACGCGGTTACGCACATCCTGCACCCGCCGCAGACGTCTTCGTCGACACAGGAGGTGAGTATCTCCAGACCTATTTTCTGCCCCGGTACGTTCTCTGATAAAGCCTTCCCGCAGGAAGCGCCGGAATATGCTACAGTTTCAGCCGCATCTTTCGGCCCTGTCGAGGCGCCGGCAAGATATATGCCTTTTGTTACGGAAGAGGACGGGCTGACGACTTCGTGTTCGGGAGCAAAAAAATTGTTCTGGTCGCAGGCGATGCCCAGCACTTCGGACAGAGCCTTTGAGCTTTCGTTGCCGACTATAGCCGGAGCGGCAACAAGCATGTCTACCGACAATTCCCTGGTTCCGATCTTTATGCTTACGCCGGAAGTTGACGGGAACACTTTCAGGTCGTTAGTGTTATCCACTCTTATGAACTCATTGATATCTTTGGAAAACTTATCATAGAACCCCTGGCTACCCTTACCGTGCAGGCACCAGTCAGTATATATATCGTATATTTTGACCCCGGGTTCTTTTTTCTTTGTTATATGAGCCAGCTTCACTATATTAGTGCAGCACAACCCGCTGCAATAATCTTTATATCTTTTGTCCCTGGAACCGGCGCAGTGGACGAACGCGATGGATTTCGGAGCTGTTTCAGTTCCCGGTATAGCAACTTTTCCCTGTGTCGGGCCGTTGGCGTTCAACACCCTTTCATACTGCATGGTGTCGAGTACACGGGGACCTTTTTTGAAACCGGCTTTGTCTATATCGAAAAGTTCAAAACCCGTCGCGACGACTATCCCTCCGGCCTTGACCGTCAGCGAGCTCTCTTTCATCTCGTAATTTATGGCCTCGAAAGAACACGACTCTTTGCACTTTGTGCATTCCTGGCCGCTCGAGCGAAGACAATTTTTTGAATCAATAACCGGCGCGTTGGGCATCAGTCCATAGGACCCAAGATAAATGGCGCTGCGCTGCGAAAACCCGCCGTTGTATTCGTTGCTGACCTTGACCGGGCACGCCTCGTAACACGCTCCGCAGCCGATGCATTTGTCTATCTCTACCTGCCTTGGCTGCGTTTTTATGACCGCTTCAAAATTCCCGAAGAAACCTTTCAGGTTAACGACTTCGCTGTTCGTCAATATTTTTATGTTCTCAGTATGCATTACTTTATCGATCATGGGCTCAAGCATGCACGGGGCGCACTCAAGGCGAGGGAACACTTCTTCGTACAGGACGAGTTTCCCGCCGAGCCACGGCGTTTTCTCAACCAGGTAAACCGTCCTGCCCTTCTGTGCAAGCTCAAGAGCCGCGGTCAGTCCCGAGAGACCGGAGCCAATAACGACAAAATCGTTGTTACAATCTATTTCTTTTTCGAAAAGTTCTTCATGGCGCGCTATCCTGCTGACGGCTGCGCTTAACAGGGCCTTTGCTTTTCCGGTCGCTAGGACCTTGTCTTTTGTGACCCACGCCACCTGTTCCCTGATGTTGACGACCTGAAGGAGATACTCATTTATACCGGAGGCTTTAAGGACTTTCTGGAAGGTCAGCTCGTGCTGTCTCGGCGAGCAGGCCGCTATTACTACCCTGCCGATGCTGTTGTCTTTGATAAATTTTGAAAGGAAGTTTTTACCGTCTTCTGAACACAGGAGCGCGTATCTTTCGGCTTTTACGACGCCGGGCAGGGTCTTTGAAAAGGATAACAGTTCATCGGTAGCGACGGCGTTACTGATGTTCGTTCCGCAATCGCAAATCAGCACACCGATCCTGGAATTTCCTGCAGCAGTTTGTTTCATAGTTTTTTCAAAAAAATAAAGGCCTGGAGAAACTCCAAGCCTTCTTCAATTGTTATGAACCCGAGTAGACATCGGATTTTTTTCTCTGTGCATATGCATATATTATCCTATTTAACCTTATTTGTCAATATGTTTTCAATTTATGCTATAATTATTTTATGTTCATTCCAACTACAAAAGAAGAACTCCAGAAACTCGGATGGGACAGCCCTGACATAATACTGATAACGAGTGACGCGTACATCGACAGCCCTCACGTAGGTGTTTCACTTATCGGAAAATATCTCATAAAGCACGGGTTTAAAACCGCAATAATCGCGCAGCCGTCACTGGAGAACGCTTCCGACAT
>CAZSIW010000157.1:0-5951 GCA_964606755.1 uncultured Elusimicrobiales bacterium
AGCGGACGCGCTGATAAAAGCATCCAAAGGTATTTTAAACGAAGGTTTCGTGTTTGTGGGTTCGAACGTTCACCGCGTAAAAGAAATTGTGTCGGTCAAACACCTGATAGCTGAACTCGTCAAAGAAGCAGAAGAAGCGTATTTCGCCAAATAAAGGTCCGCACCTTATTATATAAAAGAAAAACCTCGATCACTGATCGGGGTTTTTCTATTTCCAGCGTATTTGAACCGGCGGTATTTTATATTTCTCTTTTCTTCCTCTCAGATTTTTTAATCTTTATCAAAGCGATCTTTTCTTTTTTGGTCAATCTTTTTATCTGTGCCTCACGTTTCAGCGCTGCTGAGCGCGTAGGCTGTTTTTCGGTATAGAGCAGTCTTTTTACCCCAAATGCTCTCGTGAAATGCCCGCCTTTACCCGACTTGTGCATGCGCAGGCGGTGCTCAACGTCGTTTGTCATGCCCGTATAAAACCTGCCGCCGCCGCACTGTAAAATATACACATACCATTTGTTCATATAGTTGTTTCATTATACTATTTTACCCGAGCACAGGCAAAAGAGGTTGTAAAATTGTTCTTTCCATGCTGTGGAAGGTTATATAAAGTTCAAATTTGACAAAGCGGCTCGGTTTCGTTACGAGGAAGCAAGATTTCGAGCGAAACGAAAAAATCTTTGCCGCGGCGTAGCAAAGCTACGTAAGGCAAAGATTTTAAAGTTGCAGCCGAAATACCGCTTCCGCAGTAGAAACAAAAACCGCTTTGTCAAACTTAACTGCCCCGCATGGATTCGAACCATGAATGGACGCTCCAGAGGCGTCTGTGTTACCGTTACACCACGGGGCAATCAACTACCGTATATCGCATCTCGCATTTCGTATGTCGTAATTACAAAGCCTGAACAATCGGCTATATTATTGCTTGATCTCTTCTGTTTTCTTTTGTTCGTCGGGTTTCTGTTCTGCAGGCTTTTCTTCTTTTTTGGGCGCAGCGGCTTTTTTGTTCACTTCGTCGGCGTAGTTCAGCTCGAGGTCGGCAATGGTGTTTTTGAGCAGCTTTTCCTCTTCGCTTGAGAGATTTCCCTTGGTTTTTTCGGAGATCATCCTCATCAGGTCTATCGTGAACTGCGCGTTCTCAAGATCACACTCTGTTTTACCGGTCGCCGGGTTGGGGACCTTGCCGAGATGCTGCCAGCAGGCGCTGCCGAACATCATTACCAGGCTCATGAAATAAGGGTTTACGTTTTTTTCATCCATAAGTTTAAAAACAGCTGGAAAGACAGCTGTTTATCCTCTTTAAGACTTTTTCTTTTCCCAGCAGTTCCATCATATGAAAAAGGCTGGGCCCCTGGGTCCTTCCGGAAACAGCCACGCGCAGCGGGTGGAATACCTTTCCCGCACCGACGCCTTTTTCGGCCGCGAAATCCCTCGCGAATTTCTCGAGCGCCTCGGGTGAATAATCCTGCTGCTGCTCAAGCCTTTTGAGGGCTTCCTCTAGGACTTGCTTTGCGCCTTCTTTTTTAAGCACTTTTTCTTTTGCTTCCGCGTTATATTCTACACTATCAACAAAGAATATGTCAACAAGTCCCGGGACGTCCTTGAACAGTTTTATCTTCTCCTGCTCCATAACGATAAGTTTGTCCAGAAGTTCTTTGTTCCAGGCGCCGATAAGGTCCTGTATCTGCGGGTTTTTACTGACCCAATAATAAAACCTTTTTATCAACTCATCGGGCGTCAGTTTCCTCATGTATTCGCCGTTCATCCAGTTGAGCTTCTGAGGGTCGAACGTAGCAGGATTTTTCGAGCATCTTTCCAGCGAAAACTTCTCTATCAGGTCGTTTAGTTCGAATAATTGCTGGCTGTCCTGGGTGGACCAGCCCAGAAGCGTGAGATAATTTATAAGGGCTTCCGGTAGATAGCCTTCGTTCCTGTACTCCATAACCGCGGTATGCCCGTGCCTCTTTGAGAGGCGCGAACCGTCCGGGCCGAGTATCATCGACAGGTGTGCCAATTCGGGTAGCTTCCAGCCCAGCGCGTTGTACAAGTGTATCTGCTTGGGCGTGTTCGAGAGATGGTCGTCGCCTCTTATCACGTGGGACATCTCCATCAGATGATCATCCACAACGCAGGCAAAGTTATAGGTCGGCACTCCGGAAGCTTTCATCAAAACAAAATCGTCCAGCATAGAGTTATCGAACTCAACATTGCCGCGGATGAGGTCATTTACAACGGTCTTGCCCTCGTTGGGCATCGTGTACCTTATTACGGCTGACCTTCCTTCGGACTCTTTATGCTTGCGCTGTTCGGCGGTCAGGCACCTGCACCTGCCGTCATACTTGGGAACTCTTTTCTGTTTCGTCGCCTCTTCCCTCATTGCGTCGAGCTCTTCCTGGGTGCAGTAACAGGGATACGCCTGGCCCTTTGCCATCATTTCATCTATATACTTCTGATATATCCCTTTGTCTTTCCTCTGCATCTGAAAATAGGGGCCGTAGCTGCCGAACTCTTTGCCGTCACCATTCTTATCGTCGGGACCTTCGTTCCAATCAAGCCCGAGCCATCTCATGCTCTTTATGATGGCGCTCACCGACTCTTCGGTCGAGCGGACCTCATCGGTATCCTCGATGCGCAGTATAAACGTGCCTTTCATCTTTTTGGCAAAAAGCCAGTTGAAAAGCGCAGTGCGGGCTCCGCCGATATGCAGGTAACCCGTAGGTGAAGGCGCGAATCTTACTCTAACCGAACTCATTTTTAATATCCTTTATATGCTTTTTGCATAAACTTTGTGCCTTTTTCAAAACGCTGTACGCTAGTAAATGACCTTATTGAGGGGATACTCGATTATCCCTTCAGCTCCGGCTCTTTTGAGTTCCGGGATTATCTTTTTTACCGTCTTTTCTTCCAAAATAACTTCCAATGCTATCCAGCCCGCCATGTCAAGCTTTGAGATCGTGGGCCTCTTAAGCGCGGGGAGTATCCTCTCGACCGCTTTAAGGCTCTTTTCCGGCAGGTTCATCTTAAGACCTACCATTCCTTCCGCAGCGAGAGCACCCTTGAGCAGAATGGCAATATTCTCTATCTTTCTTCTTTTCCATGGGTCTTTCATGGCCTTCGCATTCGCTATAAACCTGGTGCTCGAAACAAGTATATCCTGAACGATCCTCAGATTATTGGCGCGAAGAGATGAGCCCGTTTCAGTTAGCTCAACGATGGCATCGACAAGCGCCGGGCATTTGGCTTCCGTGGCGCCCCATGAAAATTCCACCTCGCATTTTATCTTGTTCTTCTTGAAATATGCTTTGGTAAAGTTCACGAGCTCGGTCGCAACACGCTTTCCGTTCAAGTCTTTGAGTGAGTTGATTTTCGAATCGTTGGGGACCGCGAGCACCCACCTGACGGGGCGAAAGCCGCTCTTAGCATAAAGCAGTTCGCAGACCTCTTCCACTTTTGCGCCGCTTTCGCATACCCAGTCAAAACCAGTCAGGCCGCAATCGAACACGCCGTCCTGCACATATTTCGCCATCTCCTGCGAACGGACCAGCATTATATCGAGTTCGTCGTCGTCGCTTGCCGGGAAATATGACCGTGATGTTGACGACATCTTTATACCGGCTTTCTTGAACAACTCCGTAGTGGACTCCTGCAGGCTTCCCTTCGGGAACCCCAGTTTCAATTTTTGCATACTTAACTCCTTAAAATAATTTAATAAGTGAAGTCCTGCCCCGGGGCAGGATCGAATACCTTACTTTTTCTTGGATTTAAAATCCGGCAGTTTTATTTCGGGAAGGCTTTCCTTGATGTCGGAAAGCTTGAACTGCTGCATCTTAGGGAACATCCTCTGAAAGAAAGGAATGAACTTAGAGCCGGAAAAAGACTGCGTAACCTTGTTATGAATACTCTGCGGCATATGATACGATATCGGGAAAACGACTACCCCCACCATCACTATCCCGAGTATCATGCCCAGTATCACCCCGCCAAGCCTGTCCAGAGTACCAAGCAATAATTTGTTAAAGATCTTGCCGATCAGAAAACCGATTATTATCACGCAGACGGCACTTGCCGCAAACACAAGATAAAAATTGATGTTGGGTTCCGGACAGTATTTCTGCGCCATGAAAAGCCCAACAAACCCGCTCAGGATGTAGAATATGCTCGCCACTATCCCGGTCTGATATCCGAAATAAACGCACATCCCTATGACTGCCAGCACGATCACATCGAAAAAGTTAAACATAAAAATTCAGGGATAAGCGGTAAGGGGTAAGCGATAAGTAACGGCAAAACCTTTACTTACATCTTAAAAATACCCTGCACTTTATACCTTATTCCTCCACTTTATGTATCACCATGCCCGTGACGACTTTCGGATAGAAGTATGTCGACTTCTGCGGCATAGTCTGTTTTGCAAGAGCTATCTTTTTTACAGACTCCACCGGTGTTGAAGGAACAAGAACCGCCATGGCGCATCTTTTTTTCGCAAGTGTTATTGCTTCCTTGTCGTTCTTGACGTAAGTAATGTTCTCTGGAGCTACCCCGTCGAGCAGGAGCGAATGAAGAATGCTGACAGCCAGCTCACTATACGCGGCGGGTTTTCCCGGCATAGCCCGCGAAAGAACACCCTTGTCTTTGACCACCAGAGTCCTTGACCTGCCATTGAAATACACCAGCATCGGCTGGGGTAGCTTGCCGGAAAGTTTCGCAAAACTCGCCGCCGGAAAAACCTTAAAGCTTCTTGCTATTTTTTCCTCGATATCTTTTGGAGGTTCCACAACCCTGTGGGTAGGCCATACGACCAGCCCCGGGTCTTCCATGGGGCAAAGGAACGCCAGCACGTAGTTGTAATTCGCACGCGGGTCGTATTTGCCGTGTTTCTTTCTTTCCTGCAGGTAGTTCCAACCAGTCTCATACCTGTGGTGGCCGTCGGCTATGAAAACGCTGCTTTTCGAGACAGCCGCCACGACCTCTTTTACCGTTTTCTCATCGTCTATCTTCCAGAGTTTGTTGACAACCCCGGTCTTTTTCTCTCTGGCAAGCGCCGTGGGCGCGAGCCTGGATATTTTTTTTGAAAACCCTACGACTCTTTTGTTCTTGTCGTTGAAGAGACCGAATATCGGGCTGATGTTCGCTTTCACTTCTCTCAACAGATTAAGACGATCCTGCTTCGGTTTCGCGAGAGTTTTTTCATGGGGTTTTATATCGCCCTTGCCAGGATTTTCAAGTTTGAGCGCCGCGAAAAAACCCGTCCTGTACGTTTTCTTCCCGCCGCTCTTAAACTCCTGCTCGTAAAAATACAGCGCCGGTTTGGCGTCTTCCAGGAGGACGTCTTTTGATAGCCATTCCCTGAAAATCGAACCCGCCTGCTCGTACTTGTTTTTTGAGCCCTTCGGGTCGGGAAGTTCTATCCTGACGATGTTTTGCCACGACATCTTCAGCAAAGACCTTTTTTCCTCTTCCGAAATCACATCGTATGGAGGGCACACAAGGTTTGATATCTCTTTTCCGTTAAAACGCACGCCCTTAAAGGGCCTGATCGTAGCCATTTTCTGTATTTCCTTTCATTGATTTGATCGTTATCAGTCGGAACATTCTACAAAATAGAGCGAAATTTGTCAAAAATTCAAAAATATGTTAAAATCGTTCGAGATGCAAAAAAAAACAATTATACAGTTTTTGCTGGTTCTGCTGTCTCTTCTTTCCTTTTTTGGCTGTGAGCAGAAGATAACCGAAATAACACCGACTACGAGAAGGTTTACCATAGACAGCGGTGACACCCTCTCAAAGTCCCTGGCAGGCACAAACCTGCCTCCGGCGGACTGCGACGCCATCATCGCCAATCTCCAGAAAGTATTTAACCCCAGGAAAATCAAGCAGAACGACGTTTACGATATAGTAACCGATACCACGTCCAACTGGCTGAGCTTTATCTACTACCCGGCTGGCTTGAATTATTACTC
>CAZSIW010000158.1:0-5941 GCA_964606755.1 uncultured Elusimicrobiales bacterium
ACATAGCGCTTACCGAGGAAGGGGTCGTCTACGGGATACACCGATCCGCCGATCTTTCCGGCGCCCACGGTGTATATCTTGATGTTCAAGGCCGCCGCCGCCTGGCTCGCGGTTATGGGGTCAACCTCTCCCATGTTGTTGCGCCCGTCCGTAAGAAGGATTATCACCTTGCTCTTCGCGTTGGAGTTCTTGAGCCTCGCCGCCGCCGTTGCGATCGCCGAACCTATAGCTGTGCCGTCGTTCTGCGTCATGCCGATCTTGACCTGGTCTATGAAATCCTCAACGGCGTCGTGGTCTACGGTAAGCGGGCACTGGGTGTAGGCAAACCCGCTGAACACGATCACGCCTATCCTGTCGTACTGTCTGCCTTTGACGAACTCTTTGGCTACGGCCTTGGCGCCGTCAAGGCGGTTGTTTGGCTCAAAATCGAGAGCCTGCATGCTCGAAGAGGTGTCCAGTGCTATCATTATATCTATGCCCTGATTATACACCTCCTCGCTTTTCTGCCCCGCCTGCGGGCGGGCAAGAGCCAGTATGAAAAGAAAAAGCGCAACAAATCTTAATATCTTTGGCAGGTTCGTGAGCTTGGCCCTTGGTGAGGGGTTGATATCAGCGGCAAACTCGAGATCCGGCAGGGTGACGACGGAACGTTTCTTGTTCCAGCGCTTGTACTCTTCCCATATCAGGGCCGGTACGATCAATAGCAGTAATAAAAACAATGGGTTAGCAAATCTCATAATTATAGAACCGAAATTAGTCCGCCTCCGCGGACGAAATTATAACACCGAAATTGGTCCCGACATTACGTCGGGACGAAATTGAAACAGGAAATGTAGTCTTTGTCCATGCTTCGTTGTTAAATTTCACGAGCATAGCGAGTAAATTTCAGCTTCATATATCAACTATGTCTCATCTCAACGATCTGAACAGCCATCTCCAGGTCATCGGAACACGTTTCCTCGTCCGGCCTGTACCTCGCGAACTTTACAAAATCGCACTCGTCGAAAAAATCCTTGTACATGCCAAGGAGTTTTTTGTCGGCGACTTTCTTCTTCATATCCGCGTACACCTCGTTCGTGGTGCGGTCCCTGGTCTCTATGCTGTAAATACCGGATACGTAATTGCGTATGATGTCAGCAAGCGAGATGTAATATTCCTTTATCCTGCCCTCTTTTACTAAGCCCGAGTTTTTTAGCTTTTCAAGTTCCTCTAAAGCGATTATGTGCGGGGGGATCTTTGGTTTTTCAGGTTCAGGCATGAGGGCCCGTTTCCTGTTCTGGTACATCCGGTACCAAATCGCGAAGACGGTTAACGCCAGAAGAAGCCCTATTATCCACGGAAGATAGTCCGACAACCTTGGCTTGAACCTCGCCGGCGGCTTGATATCCCTTATATCGCCCTGGGCGACGCCGTACTTTTCAAGCATGCTTTTCACGGTGACCCCGCAGCTCTGGGTCTTAAACTCGCCTCTTTGCGTTTTGCCGTTGTCATATTTGAAGGCGATCTCGGGTATCGTTACGAGGCCGGTCGAAAAGGTCACGAGCGAATAATCAATGTTTAACACTTTATCAGGCGTCTGGGCAATGCCTGTTGATATTTTGGCGTCTCTCACTTCCCAATCACCCAACGCGGCGGGTTTTTCAGGGAGCTGGATGTTGAGGTTTTCGGGGCAGGTGATCTTTACCGTGTAATCAATGACATCGCCTATAGTGATCTCATTTTTTGAAGCCCCGGCCTGTATGGTTATGCCCTGATCCTTCGAAGGCAGACCACAGAATGACAGACTATAGACCATAGACAATAGACCAAAAACCAAAAAGAATCTCTTAAATTGTTTTTTGCATCCAGTCTGTAGTCTATGGTCGATAGTCTGTGGTCTGTCTTTCTTCATCTTGAAAGCCTTTTTTCCCGTCTTTTGAAAAACTGTATCAAAGGTGTTGTGTAGGGTTTGTCCGTGTCAACGTTGATAAAATCGATGTTCGCCGTCTTAAAAAGTTTCTCTATGCGCGCCATGGCGGTGTTTTTTTGTTTTAAATAATTATCCACGAACATGCGGTCTGAGGTGTCGAAAAACATGCGCTTGCCGGTCTCGGCGTCCTGTGTCTCCATCAGGCCGACATCCGGGATCACTGTCTCTCTCGGGTCTGAGATCTTCAGGGCCACGAGGTCGTGCCTCTTTGCCGTTACCTTGATGGCCGATTCGTATCCTTTGCCAAGAAAATCCGATATGAGGAACACTACGGATTTTCTTCTCCAGAGCTCGTTGAGGTATTCCAGCGCGCGCGAGATGTCGGTGCCCTTGCCCTCGGGCTTGAAGAAAAGGATCTCTCTAATGAGTCGGAGGATGTGGTTCCTGCCCTTCTTGGGCCTCACGACTTTTTCTATCTTGTCGGTGAATATTATCATGCCGACGCGGTCGTTGTTCCTGATGGCGCTGAAGGCCAGTATCGAGGCGAGCTCGGCGGCTATTTCGGACTTGAACTTGTTTTTGGTGCCGAACCTCTGGGACGCGGAGGCGTCCACTACCAGCATGACGGTGAGCTCCCTTTCCTCTACGAATCTTTTGACAAAGGGCCTGCCGTAACGGGCAGTGACGTTCCAGTCGATGGAGCGGATATCGTCGCCGGGGTTATACTCCCTGACCTCAGAGAACTCCATGCCGCGTCCCTTGAAGACGCTGGAGTACTGCCCGGCAAATATCTCATTTACCATCTTGCCGGATTTTATCTCTATGTGCCTGATCTGTTTTAGGATTTCTTTGGGAATCATAATAAATACAGAGAATAGAGGCTAGAGATTAGAGAAAAAATCTTTGAGTCTCTATTCTCTATGCTCTATTCTCTTTTCTCTGTAGTTAGGGTACTTCCACCCCGTCGAAGATCTGCTTGATGATGTCTTCGGAGGTTAGCTCCTCGGCTTCCGCCTCATAAGTGGGGATGATGCGGTGCCTCAGGACGTCAGGGCCGATGGTCTTGACGTCTTCGGGAGTAACGTAGCCTCTCCCCTGCATGAACGCGTAAGCCTTGGACGCCAGGGTCAGGTTTATGG
Organism: uncultured Elusimicrobiales bacterium; assembly: GCA_964606755.1. Classification (GTDB taxonomy): domain Bacteria; phylum Elusimicrobiota; class Endomicrobiia; order Endomicrobiales; family CAZSIW01; genus CAZSIW01. The sequence continues at coordinate 3,049 of CAZSIW010000158.1, forward strand.
TGGCCCTGGGCGACGCTCCGTAAGCTATCAGGGCTTTCAGGTCCTTCAGGTTGTAATCCTCGGGCTGCCTCGTTGCAAAAACAATGTCGACTATATAATTCTTCACTTTTTCATCTATGTATATCTCATGCACCACTGATCTCGCCTTTTTAATGTCTTCGGGCGTTACGACCGCTCTCGCGACGGGGACATCGGTGATGGTCATACGCTCGAGTATCTGCTTTTCTTCGTCTTTCTTCGGGTATGTTATTTTGAGTTTAAGCATGAAGCGGTCGACCTGCGCTTCGGGAAGGGGGTATGTGCCCTCCTGCTCGATGGGGTTCTGAGTGGCAAGCACGAGGAACGGATCAGGCAGGGGGAAGGTCTGGTCGCTTATGGTTACCTGCCTTTCCTGCATGGCCTCAAGTAAAGCGCTCTGAACCTTCGCGGGCGCCCTGTTTATTTCGTCGGCCAGTATTATGTTCGAAAAGATCGGGCCTTTCTTGACCGAGAAAGAGCCGTTGGTAGGGTTGTATATCATGGTGCCTGTAAGATCGGCCGGTAAAAGGTCGGGTGTGAACTGTATCCTCTGGAACTTTGTCTGTATAGCCGATGACAGGGTTTTTACCGCCATAGTCTTTGCCAGGCCCGGCACGCCTTCGAGGAGAATGTGCCCGTCCGCGAGAATGCCTATGAGCATTCTTTCGATGACATAGTTCTGCCCCACTATCACCTTGCCCATCTCGCCCAATAACTGCGCCACAAACACGCTTTCCTTTTGAACCTTCTCGTTGATCGCCTTGATGTCGTTACTTAGAACCATTGCTGAAACCTCCAAAAAATCTGAAATTTGTTCGCTTTGCTCACGAAATTGAACGGCAAAGACGAAACTTGCTCGCAAGACTCGCGAAATTTTAACTACGAAACAAGTCGTTTAATTTCGTGAACGTAGTGAACAAATTTCGCCCTTGTTTTTCAATTTCGCGAACGGAGTGAGCATATTTCTGCAAAATTTCTAGAAATTTTGCTATTCTCTTATCTCGCCGTGTCCGTACACGATGTATTTTGTTGTTGTCAATTCCTTCAGGCCCATCGGGCCGCGGGCGTGCAGTTTCTGGGTAGAGATGCCGATCTCGGCGCCGAAACCGAAAACACCGCCGTCGTGCAGGCGCGTGGACGCGTTGTGGAAAACCGCCGCCGCGTCGATTTCTTTTACGAATTTCGCCGCGGTCTCTTCGTTGGCGGTCACTATCGCCTCCGAATGCCCCGAACCGTACTTGTTGATGTGGTTTATGGCGTCCTCAAGGGAGTTGACGACCTTGATCGACAATATCATCGCGTGATATTCTTCCGACCAGTCGGCCTCCTTCGCGGGTTCAACGCCGGGAACTATCTTTTTTGTCTCCGGACAGCCGCGGACCTCTACGCCGCCGTCTTTGTATATCTTGCACATCGGAGGCAGGAACTTGTCAGCGACGTCTTTGTGCACCAGCAGTGTTTCCATCGCGTTGCACACGCCGGGCCTCTGGCATTTCGCGTTGAAAGCTATTTTTTTTGCCATCTCAAGGTCGGCCTCTTTGTCTATATAGGTGTGGCAGAGCCCCTTGCCGTGCGAAAGCACGGGGACCGTAGCGTTTTCCCTGATGGATCGTATCATCTGTTCCCCGCCCCTAGGTATGATGAGGTCTATGTACTGATATAGTTTGATCATGTCCATTATTGCCTGACGGTCGGTAGTTTCAACGAACTGAAGCGCGCCGTCAGGAAGCCCCGCGGCCTGGCCCGCTGCGGAGATTATCTTTATGAGTATATGGTTCGTGTTTATTGCCTCGGACCCGCCGCGCAGGATTATTGCGTTGCCGGATTTTATGCAGAGGCCGGCCGCGTCTACGGTCACGTTCGGGCGCGATTCGTAAATGATGCCGATAACTCCGATCGGCACCCTGACTTTCTGTATGTGCACGCCGATGGGAGGCGTCCAGTCCTCAACCACCTCTCCGACCGGGTCGTTGAGCGCAACGACGTCTCTCAACCCCTGCGCCATCTCTATGATGCGCTTGTCGTTCAGCGTGAGCCTGTCAATTAAGGCCGCGTCAAGCTCTGAGTCCTTTGCGGCGTCGACGTCTATCTCGTTCTGGAAGAGTATCTCGCCTTTTCTTGAGACGAGCGCTTCAGCCATGGCAATGAGTATCCTGTTCTTCGCGGCCGTGTCAAGGCTTGCGAGCTTTCTCGATGCGTGTTTTGCGGCCATTGCTCTTGCGATGATGTCTTTTTTTATGTCGTTATTTTCCATTTAAACCTCTTTGTCAGTACAGAGTACGGCGTACGGAGTATTGAGTACAAGGTGTTAATCGTTGAACTCCGTACTTTGTACCCCGTACTCCGGCACCTATTTGTTCTTTATCCAGTTCAGCAGGCCGCCGGCTAAAATTATGTCTTTTTGCCTCTCGGTCAGCGACATCTCAAGCGGGACCTTCCTGCCGTTCTGTGTAACAAGCGTCATATATATGGTGCCGTCATTCTTGATCCTGTCTATGATATCAAGTATCTCCACCGTCGTGTTAAGCGATATCGTGTCGTAATCAGCGGGATCCTTGAAAACCAGCGGCAGAATGCCGAAATTTATCAGGTTCGCGAGGTGTATCCTGGCGAAGCTTTTAGCGACTACCGCTTTAACGCCAAGGAACCTGGGCGCCAGGGCCGCGTGTTCCCTCGAAGACCCCTGCCCGTAGTTCTCGCCGGCCACGATTATTCCCTTGCCGGCCTGTTTTATCCTTTTTACAAAATCCTTGTCTACCGCCGAGAACGTGTACTCAGAAATCGCCGGCAGGTTTGATCTCAGAGGCAGTATCTTCGCCCCGCCGGGGATTATATGATCGGTGGTAATATTGTCTCCGACTTTCAGCGCTACGTC
>CAZSIW010000159.1:0-5940 GCA_964606755.1 uncultured Elusimicrobiales bacterium
ATAGGCAGTTTTGAGTTTAACTGGGAATGATAGCGGCAGAGAATAGAGAAGAGAGGATAGAGAATAACGACAAAACATAAAACTTCTTGTCTCTGGTGTTATATTTCTTTTCTCATCTCTAGGTTTTGAATTTATTCTCTCGTCTCTAATCTCTTTCCTCTATTCTCTGTATCTCTGCTTACTTGTCAATCCGGTACTGCTTCTCAACTTTCTCCGAGAACTGTCTGTAAAGCGTCTCCATGACAAGGCATGAAAGCTCAATGTTGCTCTTCCTGATATTTTTGTCGTGAAGCTTTTTGAGCTGATATATGACATGGCAAAATATCATGCACAGGTTTTCAAACTCCTCCCCGTCTTCAATCGTGATCTTTACCCCCGTCTCATGTACTAACACTTTCCCACCACCTCCTTGACAATAAGGAACAAATAATGTATGATTTGTCATAATAGTTATAAAGAAGCACAACAACGAAACAACGTCTTACCCGTGATACATTATATTGTAGTATATGTATAACAATTTGTCAATAAGATAAAATAATTTGGAGGCTTACAGTGAAAAAAGGAATAGGTTTCAGAATCAAGATGGCCAGGACAGAGTCCGGCCTTACACAGCAGGAATTAGGCAAAAAACTCAAAACGTCCCACTCGGTGATAGCCACCTGGGAAAGCGGCAAGTTCCTGCCGAACCAGGAAAGCCTGAAAAAACTCTCCGAGGCTCTCAACAAACCCATCGCTTATTTTTTCGAATACGATCAGGACGAAGAGACCGGCACAAAGAGCCTGCGCCTCGTAAAAGAAGAAGCGCAAGCCAAGCACGACTCCAATTCCGTCAGGATCGCCGTGCTCGACAAGATGCCGGACACTCTCCCCTATTTTACCAACGACGACATTTCTGGTTTTATAGAGTTCCCGAGGTTCATGTTCCCCGGCGCGAAATTCGCCGCGCTCGTCTCGACCGATACATACTCGCCGGAAGTTATGGAGGGCGACTACTGCATCGTAAAACCGGAGAGCACGTTTCTCAACTCAAAGGTAATGCTCGTCAAGGTCGGACAGGAATTCGGGATCTACAAAGTCTCCAAAGGCAAGACCGCTGAGCTGTACGCGAGCGACTCGAAAAACAACCCGTCACCGACAAAAGAATACAAACCTATCGGAGAAGTGGTCGGGACGATAAAGAAGATCCTGTAACCTATACTTCGTTAGCTGTCAGCTTTCAGTCGTCAGTCGTCAGCACAGACCTGACGGGCCTTGCTGATAGCTGAAAGCTGATGGCTGACAGCTTCTTCAGTCCCTCCTTGGCATAGTTTTTGCTGACAGCTGAAGACTGACGACTGATAGCTAACTACCATGCACCTGAACAAAATCGACGATTATCGCTGGGAAATTCCCGTGAGCGGGGCAATGAACGTGCCCGGGCTTATTTTTTCCTCCGAGCAGATGATTAGCAGCGTCATCAGGGAAAAAGCCGCCGAACAGCTCGAAAACGTGGCGTGCCTGCCGGGCATAGTCGGCAGGGCGCTTGCCATGCCGGACATCCACTGGGGTTACGGTTTTCCCATAGGCGGCGTGGCCGCTTTCGACATCGACAAGGGCGTGATCTCTCCCGGCGGCATCGGCTACGACATAAACTGCGGCGTCAGGCTCCTGCGCACAAACCTCACTAAGAAAGATATCGAAAAACATATCCAGAAACTTGTTGAGCAAATATTTTTTAACGTCCCATCGGGCGTGGGCTCGACTGGAAAACTAAACCTCAACAACAAGGAAGTCAGATCGGTCCTCGAGAACGGCGCGGCGTGGGCTGTCAAAAATGGGTACGGATCACAGCACGACCTCGCCCATACCGAACAGGAGGGCAGGCTCGACGCCGCCGACTCATCCGAGGTCTCGGCCCGCGCGCTCGAGCGCGGGCGCGAACAGCTCGGCACTCTGGGCGCCGGCAACCATTTCCTTGAGATCCAGGTAGTGGAAGATATTTTCGACGAGAAAACCGCCGCCGCGTTCGGCATATTCAAGGGACAGATCACCGTCATGGTGCACACGGGCTCCCGCGGCCTCGGCTACCAGGTCTGCGATGATTACCTGAAAGTTTTTATTGACGCGGCAAAAAAGTATTCCATAAACCTGCCAGACCGTCAGCTCGCCTGCGCACCCGTCAAATCCGGCGAGGGCGCGCGGTATTACGCCGCGATGTCCTGCGCCGCGAACTACGCATGGGCGAACAGGCAATTGATAACTCACTGGATAAGGGAATCATTTGGAGCGGTACTCGGGCGCTCCATTAAGGATATGGGCCTGGAGCTGGTCTACGACGTTGCCCACAACATCGGCAAGTTCGAGCAATACAACGGAAAAAAACTGCTCGTTCACAGGAAAGGCGCCACGAGAGCCTTCCCGGCCGGCAACCCAAATATCCCGAAAGATTATATGCAGGCAGGGCAGCCCGTTATCATACCCGGAACGATGGGCACTGAATCTTATGTGATGGTGGGCACCGAGCAGGCTATGGCAGAGACATGGGGTTCGACATGCCACGGAGCCGGGCGCGTGATGAGCCGGCACGAGGCCCTCAAAGGAAGCAGCGGCCAGGACTTGGCAAGATCTCTTGAGAAGAAAGGCATATTCGTAAAATCTGAATCGTGGAAAACCCTGGCTGAAGAGAGGCCGGACGCCTACAAAAACGTAACCGAGGTGGTCAACGTCTGCCACAACGCCGGCATATCAAAAAAAGTTGCCCGGATGAAACCCTGGGGTGTTGTAAAAGGCTAAACATCCGGTTTTAATACATGGTATCATTGAAATACTTACCAGAGACTTGACAATTGTTTGATATCAAACTATAATATACCCATCATGAACACAGGCCACGTCATTTCACTGGTATCAAAAATACGCGAGAAAGCCAACAAGCTGATCGTAGCGGAACTCAAAAAACATGGGATAGAAGGCATAGCCCCTTCTCACGGCAGTATATTCGCCATGCTTTACAAAAACGGGCCCTCATCTATGACACAAATAGCCGACTGCATCCACAAGGATAAATCCACCGTGACCGCCCTTATCGATAAGCTGGAGAACCTTGGCTATGCGAAGAGATGCGAGCATGAGACCTGCCAGCGCACGACCATGATCGAGCTTACGGAAAAAGGCCGGATACTCGAATCCGCCTTCGTTGAAATTTCTGACACGCTCCTGAAGATCGTTTACAGGGATTTTTCTGAAGATGAAAAGGAGGCGCTTATTAAACTGTTAGAAAAAATAAATTCAAACCTGTAATTTTTTTTGCCCAAATAGTTTGACATCAAACCAATAAAAGGAGAACTCACATGAAAGTGATCGGAATTGCTGGAAGCCCAAGAAAAGGCGGTAACTCTGAAGCGATGGTTAAGATGGTTCTGAAAGGCGCTGAAAAGAAAGGTGCGCAAACGAAACTGATAAACCTGGCTGGTCTTAACATAGGGGGCTGTAAAGCCTGTATGTATTGCAGGTCGCATGAAGGCTGCGCCCAAAAGGACGATATGCAGAAAATTTATCAGGAGATCAATTCAGCCGATGGGGTGGTTATCGGGTTTCCCATATATATGTTCACAATGAACGCGCAGACTAAAGCATTCGTTGACAGGCTTTTTCCGTACCTAGGCAGCGACTACAAAGCGAAGGTCAACAAAAAAACCGTCCTTGTCGTGGCACAGGGGCAGGCTGACACAAGCGTATTTGTGAAAAACCTGGATTGGGCGAAAAACTCCCTGGGTTTTCTAGGCTTCCCCGTAATAAAAATGATTATCGAAGGCAACGGCAACGAGCCGGGAGCGTTCAGCAAAAGGAACGATCTGATTAAAACCGCCGAAAGCGCGGGCGCCGAGCTGGTTGGGTAGCGCAAGGTCTGTTCAATACCATATATTCGTTGCAGCTTAACCAGATGTAATAGCAAACAGCCTGAGGTGGATGTGAATGGTTCACACCTACCTCAGGCCCTCTGTAGATTGTAGTTCAAACAGATTTTGCAACAGAAGTCACAATCTGTCATTCCCCGACTTGCCTGCCCGCCAGTATTGTGGAGGAATCGAGGAATCAATAAAGTTACTTAATTTTAATGCTGGGCGAGATCAAATCCGCCCCCGGGGCGATTTTTGCGTGTTGCATTGATTTTTCAATTAGTTTTTTATCAGGACGATTGAAATAATGCCAAGTATCGGATAGCACAAGCAAGGATGGATTCAAGCCATTTATTCAAGTTTTCGCTATCAATCTGTTTGCATTTCTTTTTGAAAAGAGATAGATAGCAAAAACCAACAAACCTATGTTAAACAACATATAATTCGAGCTGAGCAGCGGGGGACGGTTAAGGCCTATAAAGAAATCCAAATCATCAATAACGATATGAATGACCGCCAGCCAAAAGAGGCTTATTCCACGTATTCGCATGCAGGCCAAAATTGAACCGATAAGAAAAATGCTTATCCAATCGCTGACCGGCTGCGCCTGTACATGATAAACGGCAAAAACCAGATTGCTCAAAACTATGGCCTTAAACGGGCTCATAAGGCCAGTGAGCCCTGAAAGCAGAGCGCCCCTGAACGCATATTCCTCAAACAAACCGACAAAAACCGTAGTAAAAAAAGCCCCCACCGCTATCGTTAACGGATACGAACTTCCACTGCACCCAAGCCAATAGATAGAGTGAATTATCAAAAGAACTACACAAAAGATCATAGGCTTTCTATATTTTCTTAGCCTGAAATCAAATGGTACCACCTTCCATACATACCTATTTAGCAGAAGAAGAGAAACAAACCCCGCGATACGCGGCAAAGACATGACGGTGTCTCTTATATACCATGCCCATACAGAAGCTACCGGCATGAAATGATAAATGGCCATGCGCGCGCCCATGTAGAGCGCGATCACCGCGACACTTCCCGCCACCAGAGATAAAGACTTATTTGTTTTCACGTGTTGTTTTTGATTAGTTATAGAATACTTTTCACTTTAACTATGCTAAAAGTAAAAACCTGACCTTATTTCCCGTCAGTCAAGTCGAAAATCCGCCGGCATTGTGGCGGACCAGGCTCAATTCTTATTCACTTCGCGATTTTAATTTTCTTCAGCCATTCGGAAACTTTGCCTTGCGCGGTCCTTACCGTGCTTCCCGATACCGCAAGGGCTTCCGTCACCGCGGCTTTCGGGCACAACTTTGAGATGTCCTCAACGCTGTTGCCAAGCCCGCCTCCGCCGTGCGTGCAGAACGGCGCAACGGTTTTCCCCGAGAAGTCGTGCCCGGCCAAAAATGTTTTGACCGGCGCCGGCACCGTGCTGCACCAGTTCGGGTAACCGATGAAGACAACATCGTACGGTTTGACGTCTATCTTTGTTTTCAGCTCCGGCCTGTAGTCCGAAGCCACTTCCTTCCTTGCCTGCGCTACGACAGCGTCGTAATCTTCGGGATACGGCGTTACGGTCTTTATCTCGAAAATGTCGCCGCCGGCAAGTTTATGTATCTGGTTTGCTATCTCGCGGGTGTTTCCGCTGTGCGAGAAATAGGCGATCAGTATCTTTTTCCCGGAGTGCGGACCCTCGGCGGTGAAACCTATATGTGTCCGCACGCCAAGGAACGCGGCAATTACAGGCAGAACAAAATATACTTTTTTCATTTACGCCTCCTGTCCTCACTTCTTGTAATATCAAAAATCAAACATCAAATATTAAAATTAAGGTTAACAGCTCATACAAAAAAACTTACGTTATTCATCACTGTTATTAATTTATTTTGATTCTTGATATTTGATTTATTTATTCTAAAACTTTCATCTCCCTTTTGACAACACCTCACTTCTTAAACTCTTCGTCGCTCACTTTCTCCATCCAGTTCGCGGCTTTGCCTTCTATCTGTTCCTGGATCGCGCTGTGCGTCATAGCCGCTGTTTCCGACGCGCC
>CAZSIW010000160.1:0-5897 GCA_964606755.1 uncultured Elusimicrobiales bacterium
TAAACATGGGGAAATATTATCCGGACAACTATTATAGCCTGTCATTAAAACGATCAAGATACGGATTTTTGGACAGAGTTAATGGATATTTTAAGTATAAAAGAGCGGAGTATGCTGTTTTCGGTGATAGTAGTGTGATAGGGAATGTTTTATATCAAATGAAGCCTGATTTGGGGCTGAGAGCTTTACATGGATTAAATATTACAAAAAACACCAATGTCCTTGATGTTGGCTGCGGGGCCGGGTATCAACTGCATGTATTAAAAGAAATTGGTTTTAAGAGCTTGCTTGGGATCGATCCCTATATAGAAAAGGATATTGTATATGAAAACGGATTAAATATCTTGAAAAAGACTGTATTTGACGTCGAGGGACAATGGGATGTGATAATGATGCACCATTCATTTGAGCACGTTTGGGAACAAAAAAATACAATGAAACGGCTTGGAGAGTTGTTAAAAAAAGATGGCACGCTGGTCATACGGGTTCCCGTTGCCGATTCGTGGGCTTTTAAAAAATATGGAAGCAACTGGGTTCAGTTGGACGCCCCGAGACATTTTTATCTTCACACTGCCAAAAGCCTGGGTTTGCTCGCTGAAAGTTGCGGGTTGAAAATTGAAAGAATGGTACAGGATTCAATGGACCTGCAGTTCTGGGGCAGCGAAAGATATGTGAGAGGAGTATCTTTAAACACAAAAGATAATAAATTAGTAAAATTATTCAACTTTCCCAAAAAACTGTATTACAGGTGGAAAGCTTCGGGTTTGAATAAAGATCATCTTGGGGATCAATCGGTGTTTTATTTGAAACATATTTGAACCTAACGGGAGGAAGAATGTCAAAGCAGGGCGAGAAAACGTTTTTAACGAACCAGGGAAAAGAAGGGGCCGAACATATATATAATATGCCATTTTCTCACGAAATTTGCGGGCAGGTGCTGATGGATGTGGGCTCGATAATAGAATTGTTGCCAAAGCCTCCGGCAAGGCTTCTCGATTTGGGATGCGGAACAGGGTGGACAAGCTGTATTTTCGCAAAACGAGGATATGATGTCGTTGGGCATGACATAGCTCCTGATATGATAGAGTATGCAAATAGGAAAAAGGACGAAGAAAGAGTAAATGTGAAATTCGTCGAAAGCGATTATGAACATATTAGTTATGATAACGAGTTCGACTGCGCTGTCTTTTACTCGTCTCTGCACCATGCAGAAGATGAGGAAGAAGCGTTAAAGTGCGCATATAAAGCACTAAAGAAAAACGGGACACTTGTCGTTTTTGAACCTGGGAAGGGCCATAGCACGGCGCAGCAATCTGTTGATGTGATGAACAAATATGACGTGACAGATAAAGATATGCCGCCTGGTTATGTGATCAGGCTAGCAAAAAAGATAGGCTTTTCAGGTCACAAATTCTATCCACAGTTGTCCCAATTGTTTAAGATAAGTTATACGCAGCCAAATAGAGGAAGATTTTATAAATTTGTTCTTCAGCTCGGCATTACAAGAGTGCTTGGTGTTCTATTTATTATGCTTTATTATAAACATCGCTACGGGTTGGTGGTATTGGTTAAATGATCGAGCAAAATAGATTGGAAAGGATATGTCCTGAGGGATATCTATGAACCTGGCTAAAGAACTGGTTTGTGCGGAAGGGAAAGTGTCGCTTGATAAAATGCGCACGGGCGTCACACCCGGTGCTCCGGACAGGAAGAAAGCTGAAATAATGTCAGAAACACTTGCGGACGTGATAAGGGAACGGCAGATGAACCTGTTCGTCAACGGTACCAGGGCCCTTCTTGTCGTCCTTCAGGGCATGGACACCGCAGGAAAAGACGGAACGATCCGGCACGTGTTCAGCAGGGTTAATCCGGCCGGTTGCAGTGTGACAAACTTCAAACAGCCGTCGGGAGTTGAAAAACAGCATGATTTCCTCTGGCGCGCGCACAAAGCCGTTCCGCCGCTCGGCATAATCGGCATTTTCAACAGGTCCTATTACGAAGACGTGCTCGTGGTGCGCGTGCACTCTGACGAGCTCCTGCCCGAGTACCTCCGCGGAGAAAAACATCTCTGGAAATGGCGTTTTGCGCTCATCAACATATTTGAGGAGATGCTCGTCAGGAACGGGATCTGCGTTTTAAAACTGTTCCTGCATATATCGAAAGACGAGCAGAAAAAAAGGCTCATTGACCGCCAACAAACGAAGGCTAAGAACTGGAAACTGAGCGGGGACGATATCACAGAACGCGGCTACTGGCAGCAGTACACCGAGGCTTATGAGAAGTGCATCGAACATACGAACACGAAATTCGCTCCCTGGCACATCATACCGTCCGACCACAAGTGGTACAGGAACTTTGCCGCGGCAACTCTGGTCGAAGACGCCCTGGCGCGGATGGATCTGCCCGTCCCCAAGATATCCGACCCCGGGCTCTTAAAAATAAAGATCAGGTAATATCTTATCCCCCGTTTCGTTAAACCGCAAAATTTGTTATAATAACCGGCAGGTTAGTAAATGTTGGGTGATCCCGCCTTGTCGGGATAAACTTCAGGCGAATCTACGTTTCGTGTTCCTTGGAGAGTTGCTAAGGTTTAGTTTTTCACGAAATACGCTATACGAGATACGATATACGGTCTTTGGTGCCGGGGTCCCTCCTTAGCATGACATTCAGCCGAAAGACGCGGCTATTCGACGCATCGGCTTCATTGCTGCGGAGGGCGAGTGCGTAAGAACGAAGCTACGCTTCGTGTTCCTTGGTTTGAGTTGTAAGGTTTAGATTTCGCGAAATACGATATGAGAGATACGATATACGGTCGTTAGGTGCCGGGGTGGCGGAATTGGCAGACGCAACGGATTTAAAATCCGTCGAGCTGCAAGGCTCATGCGGGTTCAAGTCCCGCCCCCGGCATCCCAATGTATTAGCACAGGCATTTGTTACGGAGAAATTTATGACTGATGAAAAAGATATTCTGGTAGATTTCAGCACAATAGAAAAGAACCTGAAAAATGTTAAACAGGTCAACCGCGGCTGCATGCAGATCCCGATCTCAAAGATCGTGGGAAGCCTCGGCAGATATAACGATTTTACAGAAGGCTTTTTGCCGCACAGCGAACGCGTGAGCGCGAAATACGAAAGCGTGAAGCAGGCTATGCTCGCCGGCCAGATCCTGCCCCCCATAAAAGTCTACAAAGTCCTGGATAATTATTTCGTGATAGACGGCCACCACCGGGTTACCGTGGCAAAGAGCCAGCTAAACGCCATAGACATCGACGCGGAGGTCATAGAGATCGTTTTTGATTACGAGCTCTCTCCCGACAAAAAATATACCTACAACACCGAGCAGGCCAGAAACTTCCTCATCAAGCTGGAAGAAGACATATTCGAGCAGAGAACTTTCCTTAAGAACGAGATATTGAAATACCCGATAACGGTCACCGAGCTCACAGGTTTCGGCAAGCTCTATGAGGAGATACTCGATTTTAAGAAAAACTACGACAAGATAAAGCTGGGCAGGAAGGACATCGTGTATTCCAGTTTCCTCTGGTATGAGAACAGGTTTCTGCCCGCGGTAAAAATAATCCTGGAGGAAGACCTCCTGAAACAGTTCCAGAACAGGACCTATACCGACCTTTACGTGTGGATACAGCAGCACAAATATTATCTCAGCCAGAAAGCCGGTTATGATGTTGGTTTTGATTTCACGAAGGACGATTTCGTCAAGACATTCAAGAGGGCGAAGTTCCTTGACGTGCTGCCTTCACTTTTCCGGGATATCGCGCGCGGCATAAAAGGCGAGGTGCGGGATCTGCGGCACGATATCAAAGATAAGATCCCGGAAATAAAGAAAGACTGACATTCACAATTCGTTTCCCGAAAAATAAATACGGGAGGGTCCGGTAGATATGATCCGGCATTGCAAGCAATGGACATTTTAGCGGTATCCGACGCGCAGGTCAAAAGTCTTGAGACTATGATCGTGGGCGCAAAGAGCAAACTAAAAAGCATAGAGATGATCGTCTCCTGCGGCGATCTAGACAGAGATTATATAGAGTTCCTGGTTGACGGTTTGAACCAGGAGCTTTTTTTTGTCAGCGGGAACCATCTTGGATGCCTGGAGAAGGATGAGTTTTCAGATGAATCATTTTATGAGAACGTGTGGGGCAAGGAAAGGCTGTTCCGTGAAAAGCAAACGATAAGGATAGCCGGAAAGAAAGACCTGCACGGAAGAGTGGTGGCCTTTAAAAATTATTATATCGCCGGGTTCGGCGGTTCAAAATGGTACAGCGGGTGGGGCAACGAGTTCAGGGAAAGCGAAATGGCCAAGATAGTCAGGTCGGTCATAAGGAAAATAGTTCTTTTAAGGCTGAGCGATAAACTGCTGAAGCGCCCCGCAAGGGAGATCATAGTTGTTTCGCACGCGCCTGTGTCGGGGATACATGACATGTCCGATGCCTGTCACTCCGGTTTCGAGTGTTTCAAGAAAGCTCTTAAAGAGTTGAGCCCTGTTTTGTGGCTTCACGGGCATGTTCATCTCAATGATAATTCAAAAAATAGTGCCACGGTCGTTGGGAAGACTACGGTAGTGAATGTTTACGGGTATAAATTTATCCGCCTTTCCAAAGACCGCATGGAAATATCCAACAAAACTTCCATTCTTGACCAGCCAAAAACCGCTTCCTAGCCTGCATGACGTCGAAAGTTGACAAAGCGTCCGCTAAAGATATATAATCAACGAACGCAAGTGAATTAGATCGCGGGGTGGAGCAGTCTGGTAGCTCGTCAGGCTCATAACCTGAAGGTCGTCGGTTCAAATCCGGCCCCCGCAACTTTTTATAAGAACGCGATAAACTGCTACTGGGTTTATCGCGTTTTTTATACACTAATGACAAATGTGGAAAATTCCGTCTTATGTGATTGACTCAAAATTTGTTATCTGCTATAATGTCCAGAATTTTATTATTCAATAGACAAGACAGTCTTCTGGGTTGCTCGAAAGGCGCCTATAATTTAGCGGAGCAGTACTATGGTTACCCCCGTTCAAAAATGGGTTGAAAAACAGGCTGAGCTCGCGAAGCCTGACAAGATTTACTGGTGTGACGGTTCAGAGCAGGAAGCAAGGAAGCTGGTTGAAGTAGGGATGAAGCAGGAGAAGATAGACAACACCCCTGTTTTCAGAGAGCTTAACCAAAAAGCGTGGCCCAACGCGTACTACCACAAAAGCCATCCGACGGACGTAGCAAGGACCGAGCACCTCACCTTTGTTTGCCATCCCGATAAGGAAACAGCCGGTCCCAACAACAACTGGATGCCGCCCGCTGACGCAAAAAAACTCATGACGGGCTTGAGCGACGGCTGCATGAAAGGCAGGACGATGTATGTGCTCCCTTACATGATGGGCCACCCCGACTCACCCTACGCTAAGGCCTGCATCCAGCTCACCGACACCGCCTATGTCGCTGTCAGCATGAGAATAATGACGCGCATGAGCAAAACAGTCGTCGATAAGATAGGGTCAGGCGATAAGTTCGTCAAGGGTTTCCATTCCATAGGCGACCTGAATCCCGACAGAAGATATATAATGCATTTCCCGCAGGAAGATTTTGTCTGGAGCATCGGCTCCGGTTACGGCGGAAACGCCCTTCTGGGGAAAAAATGTTTTTCCCTGAGGATAGCTTCATACCTCGGGTTGAACGAGGGCTGGCTTGCCGAGCACATGGTGATAATGGGGATAGAAGACCCGCAGGGCAAGATCACCTACGTCGCCGCGGCCCTGCCTAGCGCCTGCGGGAAAACTAACCTCGCAATGATGCAGTCGGCTCTGCCCGGTTACAGGATCTGGACGATAGGAGATGACATAGCCTGGATGAACGTGGGACCCGACGGAAAGTTATACGCCA
>CAZSIW010000161.1:0-573 GCA_964606755.1 uncultured Elusimicrobiales bacterium
AATTCCAATTTCCTGAACAGCCACGTTTTCCCCAGCCTTGAAGCGTGATATTGGAACAAAAAGTTATAGATCCTGATATAAACTATTCCGCCGGGCCTGAGTATTCTCATGATGTTCCTCAGTTCGGCCCTTGGATCGGACAACTGGTCTATGGTCCGCCAGATCGTAACGGCGTCGTAAGAATTTTTCGGCAGATCGAGCTTTGCCAGCGGCTGGTCGTAGATCTTGAGCTTAAAAATATCCTTGGCATGCCTGATGGCCTCTTCGGAAACGTCAACGCCTTCGGCATCCCAGCCGTTCTCAGCGGCAAGCTTCACGAAGAAACCGTGCCCGCAGCCTATATCGAGCAAACGGCCCTTTTTTCCGAGAAGTTTTTCAAGATGCGCCAGTCCTTCCTTGTTGATCAAGGCCTGTGCATCCCGCCAGACCTCGGTACTATTTTCAGAAGTTGAAAATGAAATGTCGTCGTCAGCGTACCTGCGTTCCGAGAAACCCAGCCCGCAGTTCAAGCATTTTAGCAAACCGAAATCCAGGGTTTTGTTTTTTGGAGAATCGCAGAAGGGGCAGTTTTGC
>CAZSIW010000161.1:583-5836 GCA_964606755.1 uncultured Elusimicrobiales bacterium
GGTCATACTTCTTCTGTTCGCCGGTTCGTATCGATCAGGCCGGAAGCAATGTACTCGAGCCTGTCAAAAAATAGGCCCCAGGAATAATTTTTTTCAGCGTAGCCCCGGCATCTTTTCCTGATTTCCTCGAGCCGTCCGGGGTTTTCGATAAAATATTTTATTTTTTCAGCCATGTCTTGCGCTGAAGTTCCTTTGAAGAGCAGATCTGGATCGAGTTTTTCAACTATCTCCGGAATGGCCCCGACAGGAGTGGCCAGCACCGGGACGCCGCACGCCAGCGCTTCCAGTATGATTAATCCAAAACCTTCCAGGTACTCCGTGGGCAAAATAAAAATATCGCTTGCCCCGTAATACTCGGGCAGGGGATCATCCGGTATGACACCGGCGAAATGAACGTATTCTTCGAGGTGTTTGCCTGCCGCCAATGCCTTTAGCTTCTCCCCCATATCGCCTTTCCCTCCTATCGTCAGCAGGATATTTTTGATGTTGTACTGGTTGATAATGATATCGAACGCCTCGATGAGATTATCAAGGCCCATTCTCGGAAGAAGATTCCTGACCGTAATGAAAGCGATCTTGTTCACGGGCAGGCGCAATTTGCGTTTAAGGGCATCCTTATCCTGCGGCGGTTTAAAACGGGACAGTTCGACTCCCGCCGGGATCACTTCAATGGAATCGGGGTTTATGCCGTGGTAACGGATCAACTGGGCGCGCATGAATTCGCTTAACGCGAAGGTTCTCCGGCAGCTCGAAATGACTTTCTTTTCGATATTCCTCCTCAGCATGCTCCCGAATAACTTCGTGATCCTGTTCAGGAACGAGTTGCCCGCGTAATTTTTCTTGATCTCGTATTCGACGTGCCACGGAGAGTTGAAATTGTATATTTTGGGGATGTCCTGCGACTGCGCGGACGTAATCACGCCGTAACCGGAAAAGGGGTGAACTATGATCAGCAGGTCAAAACTTATCTTCTGGGCAAGCTGTCTGAAAACTCTCCTGCAGCTCGCCACGGAACGAAAAAAAACATTATATTTGAAATACGATCTGTACCTACAGACCTTGATGTTCTCGATCGTTTCGTTTTCCGAAAAACCGGGGTTTTGCTTGGTAAGGACTGTCACAGTGTGGCCCCTGGCTGACAGCTCCTTCGCCATAACCCACGACATCCTGCCCGACCCCGCCGCCTCGTCCGGGAAAATTATGTCACTTACGATAAGAATGTTGTGTTTCCGGGAATCACTTGTTTTCATTTTAGTGTTCTCATCTTTTCAAGAGCTCAGCCGCCGCGTAAAGAACGCTCTCGGGGGTGATCTTCATAAGACATCTTGGGTTGGCGCATTCAAAGCTATAGCAGGGGCGCGCGCAGTCCACGTCGTCAACTCTGACGACCCTGTATTGTTCGGCCGGCACTGCCGGGGTATAACGGTCTGAGTCGCCAGGACCGAAAATTGCCACGACCTTGGTGCCTACGGCAGCCCCGAGATGCATAGGGCCCGTGTCATTGGTTATATAAAGCGCAAGCCTTTGCAGAAGCGCCGCGATCTGACCGAACGAAAGAGTGCCGTTCGTTATGATAACGTTGTCGCTGATCTTCATCTGGTTCACGAAAGACAGCTCGCTTGTTTCACCCGTGATAAAAAATTTGGCGTTTTTGTATCTCTCGCTGAGAAGCCTGATAAGGCTGACCCAGTAGTTAGCCGGCCATCTCCTCGAGGGTCTGAAGGCGCCGGGGTTCAGGCCGATCAGCAGGTCGGAGTCGCTGATGCCGCGCTCCTTCAGCATGTTCTGTACGAAGAGCTTGTCTTCGTCAAACACGGGATAACTGATAGTCCTGTCAAATTTGACTATCCCCAGCGGGGCGAGGAGTTTGAGCGTCAAGTCGACTTCATTCTTGTGCTCGGAGAGTTTTTCAAAAACGGGGAAATCATAGAAATTCCCCCTGCCTTCTATGTCGCGCCCTATGGATAGCTTCGGTGCTATTAACCTAGTGAGCAGTTTCATTTTGCTTTTACCGGATTCTGTCTGGACCTCTCGGAGATTTATAAGCACGTCATACTTCCTATCCCGAACTTTTTTGATAGACCAGGCCAGCTGGAGCAACGAGAACGGAGAGGGTTTCTTGAATTTCAAGGGTATGGTAAATATATTGTTGAACCCCGGGACGCTCGCGGAAATGCCGACTGATCTCGGGATCGTGAGCAGGTCGATCTGCGCATCACGGTAGTAATCCCTCATAGCTTTGACGAACGGCACCATCATTATAATATCGCCAATGCCGCCGAGGTTGACGATGAGGATCTTTTTCGGGGTCTCGTTGACGACTATCCTGGTGCCGATCTCATCCTTCTTATCGAGATGAACCTTGTCGTGCCAGAGCTCGAAAACAAGCATCGCGTATATCTGGTCTGAATAGTTCCTGAGGCCTTTTTTGTGGTTATGCAGGATATCGGATACATAATTGGGGTTAAGGAACCCGCTTTCTTTTATGCGCGTTGTGCTCAGCACGTCATTTATCAACGGCTGTATATCCTCGTTTATCCACCTGCCTATGGGGATCTGAAAACCCATTTTCTTCTGGTTTATTATCTGATCGGGCAATTTTCCTGTCATCGCTTTTTTGAGGAGGTATTTCAGATCGAAGTTCTTCGTCTTCATCGATATCGGCACCTGGCTCATGAACTCTATAAGCCGCGTGTCAAGGAAAGGTACCCTTAACTCGATGGAATTCGCCATGGACATCCTGTCCGAATGGCACAGCAGGTCGTCGACAAGGTAGGTCTGAAGTTCTCCCTCAAAAAGAGAGTCGGGGTCTTTAAGGCCGCCCAGGAACCACTCGTCCGGCGCCGAATTGTTTTTGATCTTTGAGCGGAAGTCGTCGGAATATGAATACTTTTTCTCCGCTTCTGACAAGTATGAGACCCAAGATATGTACTGGTGCTTAAAATCGAGCAGGCCGCCCTTCGCGAATCTCTTTATCCAGCCGGGCAGGTTCCTGCTTTTTGTCGTCTCGGGAAAGAATTTTGAGATTTCATATATTACCTGTCTGGCCGTGTAAGGCAGGAACCTGTACGCTCTCGACAGCCGGGCTCCCAGGTACCTTGGATACCCACCGAAGAGTTCGTCCCCGCCCACTCCGGTGAGCGCGACCGTTATCTTTCTGCGGACGTCCTGTGAAATAAGATATGTGGGAACAGAGGAAGAGTCCGCGAACGGCTCATCAAAATGAGAGACCAGTTTGGGGATGATACTTACAATATCGGGCTGGATTATATGCTCGAAATGGTCGCACTTGTACATTTCCGCAACAAGCCGCGCTTTTTTTGATTCGTCATAGGTAGGGTCGGTCGAGCCGTGGACTATAGAAAACGTTTTTAAAGGCTCGCTCGATATCTCGCTCAGCAGGGCCACAATACTGCTCGAATCAAGGCCGCCAGACAGGAATACCCCTATCGGCACGTCGGATATCTTCTGCTCGGAGACGCTTTTTTTCAGCAGGTCAAGGATGTTCTCAACATAATATTTCTCGCTGCGGACGGCGCCGGGCACGAATTTCGGGACTTCCCAATACTTAACGATCCTTATAGAGTTGTTTTCCCAAATCAGGGTGTGAGCGGGGGGCAGTTTGTTTATCCCCTCATAGATGCTGTAGGGGAACGGAATATACATGAACGTGAAATAATAATCCAGGGCTTTGTAGTTGAGGTTCCTTGAGACATCCTTGTGCTGAAGGATACATTTGATCTCAGAACCGAAAAGTAGTTTGCCGCCGGTAAAAGCATAGTAAAGCGGTTTTATTCCGATCTGGTCGCGCGAGATAACGAGCTTGTGTTTCCTGTCGTCCCATACCGCGAAGGCGAACATTCCCCTCATGTGTTTCGCGCATTCCTCGCCGTATTCCTCGTACAGGTGAACTATTACTTCGGTGTCGGTCTTTGTGTAAAAAGTGTGTCCTTTCGCAGACAGCCTGGCGCGGAGTTCTTCGAAATTGTATATCTCCCCGTTAAAAACTACGGCTATTGACTTGTCTTCGTTGTATATGGGCTGGTCACCGGTCTTGAGGTCGATGATGGCGAGCCTGCGCATGCCCATCGCCATGACAGGCTTTTTCTCGTAGAGACCCTCGCCATCGGGGCCCCGGTGGATGATCGAGGCCGTCATCTTCCTTAACAATTCATTGTCATAAAAACCGGCAAAACCGCATATACCGCACATTGTTTGTTTAACCTCGCCTTGTCAGGAATTCAAATTACCTGCCTATGGATTTATACGTAAAACCGTGTTTTTTCATTGTTCCAGGGTCAAATATGTTCCTGCCATCGACAACGACCGGATGTTTAAGGAGTTTCTTCATCCTTGCGATGTCAAGATTTTTAAACTCATCCCACTCTGTAAGTATTACAGCGCAGTCCGCGCCGCGAAGCGCGTCGTAGGCGGTCTTGGCATATTTCACCACGCCCGGAAGCTGTGATCTTGATTTTGGCATAGCCGCGGGGTCGTAAGCCTTTATCTTAGCTCCCCTTGAAATAAGAGAAGTGATGATTTCCGTGGCGGGGGCGTTCCTCATATCGTCCGTGCCAGGCTTGAAGGCCAGACCCAGCACGCAGATGGTCTTATCCTTGACTATCCAGAGGCACTCCTCGATCTTGTTTACGAACGTCGCTCTCTGGTACTCGTTCATCTCTTTTACGGCCTTGAGTATCTTGAAATCAAAGCCCAGCTTCTGGGATATCCAGATGAAGCCACTGATGTCTTTCGGGAAACAGGATCCGCCGAAACCTATGCCCGGGTTAAGGAACGACCTGCCTATTCTTTCGTCGAACCCCATCCCCTCCGCGACTTTCATCACATCGGCGCCGGAGCGTTCACAGATATTCGCTATGGAATTGATGAAAGATATTTTCGTGGCGAGAAATGAGTTTGAGGCATGTTTTATTATCTCGGCGCTTTTGATGTCGGTAACCAGGAACGGGGCGTTAAAGGGTTTGTAGATGTCCCTCAATATTGCCTCGGCTCTTTTGGAGTTTACTCCGATCACTATCCTGTCGGGGTGCATTGAGTCTTCGATGGCGCTCCCCTCTTTGAGGAACTCGGGGTTGGACGCTATATCGAACGGGTATTTCTTGTTCATGTTGCGTCTTATCGTGTCCTCGACATGAACGCCGGTTTCCACGGGCACGGTGGATTTGTCGATTATAAGTTTATAGCCGTTCATGTGCTCGGCTATACTGCGCGATACGGACTCCACATAATACA
>CAZSIW010000162.1:0-5829 GCA_964606755.1 uncultured Elusimicrobiales bacterium
CGGCGAAGTTGGAAAAAAGGGCAATCGTGGAAAGGGAAACGAAAGGGGTCAGGGAAATATTGAATTTCGGGCACACTTTCGGGCACGCTATAGAAACGCTTTCGGACTACAAATTATGCCACGGGCAGGCGGTTGCCGCGGGCATGGTGCTGGCAGGGAACCTCGGTGTGAGGCTTGGAATGTTCAACCGCAAGGATAACAGCCTGGTATACTCTCTGCTGGCCAAGGCCGGTTTTCCAGTGGATTTTCATTTGAAAAAGTTTAAAATTGAAAAGATACTCTCTGTTTTGCGCAGGGACAAAAAGGTGGTAGACGGAAAATTCAGGTTCGTTGTCCCTAAAAAAATAGGCGAAGCAGTCGTGGTCAAGGACGTGTCTTTAAGTCTTATCAAAGAGGTCATCGGCAAATGATAGACAAGAGAAGGGTAGTTACGCGGAGATCAAGAAGGAACGGGAAAGCAAGCGCGGCAAATAAGGCTTACCAGATACTTGTTGTTAACGGGCCGAACCTCAACCTGATCGGCACAAGAGAGCCCGATGTCTACGGCAAAGTCACGCTAGATGAAATAAAAAAAATGATGGCGGGACTGGCGCGCGAGTTGGGTGCAGAGCTTAAGTTTGTCCAGTCGAACCACGAGGGCGAGCTGGTGGATTATATTCAGGGCGCCAAAAAAGACGGGATAAAAGGTATCATAATCAACCCTGCGGCTTTCACGCACACCTCTGTGGCCATACGAGACGCCGTTGCGGCGGTAGAGCTTCCAACGGTTGAGATACACCTTTCCAACATCTACGCTAGAGAAGAGTTCCGCCACAAATCGCTGATCGCTCCCGTTTGCGCGGGGCAGGTGGCAGGGTTTGGCGGGAACAGCTATCTTTTGGGCTTGAGAGCCCTTGTTTCTATATTGAAAAGCTAAATGTTCGAACAACGCATTCAAAATATCACAAGCGGTATGGACCTGCCGGGTTTGTTGGTAACTGACCCGGCTGATCTATTTTATATGACCGGGGAGAGCCTTGATGGCTTTTTTATGTTCCTCGCGAAGGGCCAGGCACATGTTTTCACAAGCGAGATGCTTAAGGAACAGGTCAAAGCGGCGGTCCCGTTTTTGAATGTTGTCGCGGGCAAAGACCCGTTTGAGTCTTTTTTATCTTTCCTGAAGCGCGGGAAATTTAACTCCATTGGGATCGATCATTCAAAGTTGAAGGTGTCAACCTTTGAGCGTTTTAAGAAAAACAATATAAAGCTATTGGATTCCAAAGGGAAAATCGAAGAAATCAGACAGGTTAAAGACAACAAAGAGATTGAAAAGATAAGGATTTCATGCAAAATTGCTAGCCAGACCTATGAGGCTGTAAAGAAACTTATAAAACCCGGTGTTTCTGAGATCGAAATATCATTCAAAATTGATGAGATTTTTGCTCGCAAACACGTCAAACCATCGTTTCAGACAATAGTCGCGTTCGGGGATCACAGCGCATACCCTCATCACGTGTGCACTGCTAGAAAGCTTTTAAAAAATGATACTGTTTTGATAGATATGGGATGTATCTTTAAAGGCTATTGTTCCGACTTGACAAGAACGCACTTTTTAGGTAAAATTACAAGGCTAAATAAGCAAGTTTATTCGTTAGTTGCTGAAGCTAAAAAGAAAGCAACACAAACTCTAAAACCGGCTGTTAAGGCCGGAGAAGTCGATAACGCTGCGCGCAGGATAATAGCTTCAGCCGGTTTCGGCAAGTATTTTATTCACTCCACCGGACACGGTGTCGGTGTAGAGATACATGAATCCCCGAGAATAAGCAGGAAAAATAAAGCCCTGATCAAGCCCGGTATGGTGATAACCATTGAACCGGGTATTTATTTACCCGGCAAATTCGGCGTGCGCATAGAAGACACGTACCTGGTTACTGAAACAGGAAATGAAGTGATGACACAGTAGTGTTTGGCAAAAAATATATATAAACGCTAAGAAATTTCAAAATGCAAAATGAAAAATGTAAAATTGTTGTGTTGCCTTCGGCAACGCATTTAAAATAGTCCGCCGGACGTGTGGCGGACTCATAAATTTTGCACTCTGCAATTTGATATTTGAATTTGACGAGCGAAGTGAGGAAAGATGATAGATACAAGCGATTTCAAGAACGGTGTGAACATTTTTGTGGATGGAGAGCCGTATACCATCCTGTGGTTCCAGAACCACAAGCCCGGCAAAGGCGGGGCTGTGATGAGGACCAAACTCAAACACTTGAGGAAAGGCAGTATAGTCGACAGGACTTTCAAGTCCGGTGAAAAGTTTGCAAACGTCGATGTGGAGAGAAGAAAAAAACAATACCTGTACGCCGATACCGAGAATTTTCATTTCATGGACCTGGAAACGTTCGACCAGATAACCTTCCCGAAAGAGAAGCTGGCGGAAGAGGCCGGGTTTTTGAAGGAGAACATAGAGGTAAACGCGCTGTACCTTGAAGGAGAACTTGTCTCAATAGAGCTGCCGCTTTCGGTTGAGCTCAAGGTGACCAGTTCAGCCCCGGGCGCGAAAGGCGACACGGTCTCTTCAGCCACAAAGCCCGCGACCGTTGAGACTGGCATAGATATCCAGGTGCCTCTTTTCATCAAAGAGGGCGACGTGATAAAGGTTGATACCCGAACCGGCGAGTATCTGGAAAGAGTGCAAAAATAAGGGGCAAGTAGCAAGGGGCAAGTAGCAAGGATTTAAAGAACATTGATGTGAATAAAATCCTTGACCCTTGTCTCTTGACCCATGGCCCTGTAGTTGGAGCGTTTATGGAAATAAAAGAGCTTAAAAAATTTCTAGCGAGTTTCAAGGATTCCGACCTGGAAGAGCTCCGTTTGGAATCTGATGAATCGAAGATCTTTTTCAAAAGAGACGTTTCCGCGGGGCTCGAAGCCGTGGCGGCGAAGGTCGCTGTTCAGGAGCCAAAAAAGGAAACAAAACCCGAGAAGAAATACGAGCCTCTGCGTTCAACAATGGTAGGAACGTTCTTTCACGCTGAAAAGGCGGACCACCCGCCAATCGTCATGGAAGGCAATCACGTGACTATAGGACAGAAGGTGGGCGTGATAGAGGCGATGAAAGTGCAAAAAAGCGTTGAGTCCCACGTTCAGGGTAAGATTGTCAAAGCGCTTGTAAAGAACGGCCAGCCTGTCGAATACGGTCAGGAGCTGTTCCTTGTTGATACGCAGGATGTGAAGTAATAGAAAGCGCGCAGCGCACAGGAAAACCGCAGATAAATTAGATTTCAATACTCTAAAGCCATATACTGGAGACGATAATGTTCAACAAAGTGCTTATTGCGAACCGCGGCGAGATAGCCTGCAGGGTTATCCGCGCCTGCAAGGAACTCGGGATCAAGACGGTTGCTGTTCATTCGGATGTCGACAGGGAGTGCCTTCACGTGAAAATGGCGGACCAGTCCGTATGTATCGGACCCGGGCCCGCTAGAGAAAGCTACCTCAATATTCCGAGCATCATTTCCGCGGCCG
The DNA here is from genome assembly GCA_964606755.1 of uncultured Elusimicrobiales bacterium. Classification (GTDB taxonomy): domain Bacteria; phylum Elusimicrobiota; class Endomicrobiia; order Endomicrobiales; family CAZSIW01; genus CAZSIW01. Next base: position 3,508 of record CAZSIW010000162.1, read on the forward strand.
AGATCACCGGAGCTGACGCGATACATCCCGGCTATGGTTTCCTTTCGGAAAACACCCATTTCGCTGATGTTTGCGATTCGTGCCACATAAAGTTCATAGGCCCCGGAAAAGAAGCCATTGAAAAAATGGGCGACAAAATAATGGCCAGGAACCTCATGATAAAGGCTGGTGTGCCAGTTGTCCCCGGTTCGGACGGCCCCGTTTCAGTCGACGATCCGAAACTTTTCAAGATAGCCAAGAACATCGGCTACCCCGTGATGGTGAAAGCTTCCGCGGGTGGCGGCGGCAAGGGTATGAGGATAGTCGCCAGCGAGGAAGTGCTCAAGAGCTCGATACAGATGGCGCAGGCGGAAGCAAAAGCGGCGTTCAACAACGACAGTGTTTACATCGAAAAATATATTGAAGAACCCAGGCACATAGAATTCCAGATACTGGGAGACTCCAGCGGCAGGGTGATCTATATGCCCGAGCGCGACTGCTCCATACAGAGGCGCCACCAAAAGCTTATCGAAGAGAGCCCGTCGCCTTTTGTCGGGCCGTCCCTGCGCAAGAAAATGGGAAAGGCAGCCCGCCACGCGGCCGAGGCCGTGAAATACGTAACCGTAGGGACTATAGAGTTCCTGGTTGACAAAAAAGGCAGCTTCTATTTCATGGAGATGAACACGAGGATACAGGTGGAGCACCCCGTCACCGAGATGATAACGGGTATAGACCTTGTTAAGGAGCAGATACGCCTTGCGGCCGGCGAAAGGCTGGGGTACGATTCAGATGATGTCCATATACTCGGCAACGCCATTGAGTGCAGGATAAACGCCGAAGATCCCGACAAAGATTTCATGCCGTCACCCGGCAAGCTCAACCAGTTCATCGCTCCGGGCGGGCCCGGGGTAAGGGTGGATTCGCACATGTATTCCGGCTATTCCATACCGCCGTTGTACGACAGCCTTATAGCAAAGATCATAGTTCTTGGATATAACAGAAAAGAAGCCGTGATGCGCATGACAAGGGCGCTCGATGAGACCGTGATAGATGGAATAAAAACTACTGTGCCGCTTCACAAGCGCATACTTTTAAACGGGGAGTTTTTGAAAGGGAACGCCTGCACGGATTTCCTTCCGAAACATATCTATGGAAAATAAAACGAGAGAGACGATCGCGGCTCTGATAACCGCCAGTATCGAGGCCAAGAAGAAACTTCTTGAGCCCGAGCATCTTAAGGCAATAGAGAGCGTTTCCGAAACGATAATAAACGCTTACAAGAACTGCAAAAAAGTGATAGTGTTCGGAAACGGCGGCTCGGCATCTGACGCCCTGCATTTCGCGGGAGAGTTCGTCTCGAGGTTCGAGAAAAACAGGATGGCTCTGCCGGCCATAGCGCTTTCCGAGAACGTTTCGACCATAACCTCGATAGGCAACGATTATTCTTACGAAGAAATTTTCTCCAGGCAGGTTGAGGCTTTTACTCAGCCCGGGGATGTCGTGATAGGCATTTCCACAAGCGGGAACTCCCCCAACGTTATCAGGGCACTGGAATCTGCCAAAAAGCTTAAGGCCGTGACAATAGGTTTTACCGGCTCAAGGGAGTCGAAGATCAAGAGCGCGTGTGACATTTGTTTCTGCGCGCCCAGCCCCGTGACCGCGAGAATACAGGAATGCCATATTCTTGCCATCCATATTATCTGCGGGATGGTCGAGGGAACATTGTTCGGTGAGAAGTAATTCCTCTAAGATCAAATCCGTCAGTTCGCTAAAAAATATAATCTTCCGCTTGAAAAAACAAAAAAAAGCGGTGGTCTTCACCAACGGCTGCTTTGACCTTCTGCACGTGGGTCACGTCATGCTGTTTTACAAGGCCAGGTCGTACGGCGATGTTCTCGTTGTCGCGATAAATTCAGACGAATCGATGAAAAGGCTGAAGGGCCCGTCAAGGCCGCTCGTCCCGGAGAGTTCGAGGGCAAAAGTTCTCGCGGCTCTTGAGCCGGTGGACTATGTTGTCACTTTCGGCGAGGATACGCCCGCCGAGATAATAAAAGCGCTAAAGCCGGACATCCTCGTTAAAGGCGGGGACTATAAGCTGGACCAGATAGTCGGCCGGGAAGACGTGAAAAAAGTAATCAGGTTCCCCGTGGTCGAGGGTTATTCTACGACGAACCTGATAAAAAAGATCATCCGCGCTTATGGAAAATGAAAAGTGACATCGTTGATCCGCCTAAGGCGACTACGATGTCATCCCCGAAAGTCGTAATCGGGGATCCATTCATAATGCTGGATTCCCCGGTCAAGCCGGGGAATGACGAAAAGAAAGAGTCTTTTAAATGAACT
>CAZSIW010000163.1:0-5823 GCA_964606755.1 uncultured Elusimicrobiales bacterium
CGCCAGCACCTCACACGGCAAAAGGCGTCCCTGCTGTATCATCCTTGACCCGCCCGAAGAGCCGGGCCAGTACTCGCTGTTGGCGGCGTCGGTGCCGTTCAAGTGGTCGAAGTAATCATTTATTATGTTAGTGCCCAGATGAAAGAACACGGCTCCTGCCATGCACACGAAAAAATAACCGGGATAAAAACTGCCCCATTGTTTTTTGGCGAGCAGCGCGCCCGCGATAACCGGGAAAATGGTTATCATCAGGAACTTGGCCCTTAATTCAATAAGCCACGAGTATATTTTGTCTTTCATCAGGGTCTTCCCATCTCTCTTCTGTGGAGAGGATTATTGTTTTGCCTGGCTGGTATCATTTTCCAAAGCATCGTTTTTACAACTGCTACTTTGTATAAGATGATCCAGGGAATATTTGCCCGCGCCCTTGAAAAAGAACATGAGGCAGACAAACAAATAAGCCAGCGCGAGTTCTTTTACGTGAAAAGGAGCGGTTGCGTGAGCCACAAAAAACGCAACACACATGTCGCAAACAAGAAGAAACGACACCACTCTGGTAAGCAGGCCCAGCACCAACAAAATACCTCCGCCGAATTCCGCGAAAGCGGCAACAGGAGCCAGCACGGAGAACAAGGGAACACCCATTTTCCCAACATAGCCGGTAAACCCCTCAAGCCCGCCGAACACTTTTCCGTACCCATGCATAATGAACATGGCGCCTATGAACAAACGCATCAGCATAAAACCCACATTCCCGTCATTTGACTCACAAATCTTTTTCCACAGCTGACTGCATTTCATGTTGTCCCTCCTGATTTAAAATATGAGCCTGCCGCTATATTTTGAGCGCCTTTAAAAAATACGCGAACATATTCTTAAAACTGTAATTCCTGTACCCGCACATAAAATAATGGAGCATCAACCCCAGTTTCCCTTTTACGGTGACCCCCATAACATTGCCGACGCTTGACGGGTATAAAGGGATGACCCACCCGAGGTCGACGGGCTTGAATTTTTCCAGTTTTTTGCCCATTATGCTTAGCGCTATATTTTTCCCTGCCGATTTGCCCGAATATACCGCGAAATTGACTGCCTTCCTCAAATACCCGTTCCCGTTCTTTATCGCCGCGCAGTCGCCCGCTACAAAAACGTTTTCGTAGCCCGGCACCCTTAAAAACTCATCGGCTATTATCCTGCCGTCGTTCAATGATTTGAACTCGCCGGATATATGCTCTATGCTTATCCTGGTCCCGGCGGTCCAGACAAAAAACGCGTTTTTAAAAACTTCCCCGCCCGTTAGTTCGACGTCCTTCCCGTTAAACGACTTTACGGACGAATTCCTTACAACCTTAAACCCCAGCCCGGAGATAAGCGTTTCAACATACCCGCTAATTTTTTCAGGGAGGCTCCCGAGGACCCTGCTGGTTTTTTCCACAAGCACCATATCCACATCTTTTGAACGCCCCTTTGAATATTCTCTCAACGCGCACGCGGCCTCAAGGCCGGTGAAACCCGCGCCCGAAATTACCACAACTGGACGCTCCGTGACATCCAGATACCGTGCGAATTCCTGTTTTATTTTCAGCGCCGACTGTAAAGAATCAAGAGTATATATATCCTGCTTATTGTCTTTGAACCCGAAAAATTCCGTCACCGAGCCCGCTGAAATTAACAGGTAATCGTAATTATACTCACCCTTATCGGCAGAAACGTTTTGAGCATCAAGATCTATTCTTTTGATTTCTTCTTTTACAAGCTCGGTCCCAGGCGGCAGTAGGCCCCTTATGTCTCCCGTTGACATGGCCCGGTCTATCACACCGCCGGAAACATCGGGAAGCGAGGGCAGCATGGTCGTGTATTCATTTTTGTCAAAAACCGTCACCTGGCATTCAGACGAGAGAGTTCTTTTGACACTGTTCGCCGCTGAGATCCCCGCGAACCCCGCGCCCGCGATAATTATTTTTTTCACTAGATTTTATTTCCCCATAAGGGTCGGGCATGCCCGGCCACTTTATTGTGCTATGTCTGGCCCCAGTTTTTTTAGCGCTTCATCGATCTGTGCTTTAAATCGTTCGGGGGTAATGCCTTGCTTTTTCAGCTCTTCCAGCATTTTTGGATCATCAGCGGATCTCTTCGCGTCTTCAAGCTCCCTGCGAGCCTTCTGCTTTTGTGCTTTCAGGTCTTTCTCTCCGGCACTTTCTTTTGAGCCGCCGGCAGAAACACCATCCGGTTTTACTTCTTTTGTTTGTGGCCTGTTGTCTGTGGCCTGGTTCTTTCCTGCCTTCGCATTCTGCAACTCCTGATACTGGGCGTCTATTTTGGCCTTGAAATCCTTTATAATATCGGCCTTGTCCCGCCCGTACTGGTATTTCAGAACAGCCGTAAACCCATTTTTGGTTGATTTTACATAGCAATTATGGTTATCCACATTTGGCTCGGCGTGCACGCCGAGACTTTCACCACTGATAGCATTGATGCTGGTTTCCCCATTATTTAGCTTCTGTTGCTGTTCAGCAGGGGCATTAGCCACCTTTAAATACCTGCGTACCTGTTTTTCGCTCTTGCCTATCAAAGCCCCTATCTCGACATTGGACACCCCGATCGTGCTAAGCTCCTTACATATATTAGCCTTGTCAACATCAGTAAGCTGTTTGCGTTTCGAGTTCTCAATAATCCCGAACTTGCGTATCTCAGCCTCGTTCTCAAAATCCTCTTCGGGTATTATTATGGCCGCTATCGTTGCCCAGCCCAAAAGCTTCGCGCCAAGGTGCCTTGTAAACCCACAGATTATTACAAGCCTGCCATCCAGCGGACGGTCACCGTCACGCCGCCTTAACAGGACAATGGGAAACTTCTGCCCGTGCTCCTTAAGCGTCGCCGCCATTTCCTTGACATCGCCATCAGTAACCTGCCTGCACTGGAACCGCTTATCATCCCCATCGATCCTGCCCAGCTCCACCTGCGATGACTGGTACTTCGTGATCTCCAGCATAAAACCTCCCCCCAAAGATTATTGTAGGGGCGGGCCTTGCGTCCGCCCGTTAGATATTAATGAATAGTCTGTTTATTTCCCCGGTCTATTGTAGCTATAGTTGCCTTGCCGTGAGGCGCGTCTACCGGCACCTGGCTGTAACGGTACAGGCACTTTTCGAATTCGTCTTTCTGTCCAAGCGCCTTGTGTACCAGGCTTTTTAAATACCAGCCGTCTTTATGGGTAGGGCACATCTCAACCACCCGCGAAACATATTTTAAGGCTTCGCCGCCTTTTCTGAGCTCGTAACAGCACGCGCCCAGGTAAAACCAGCCGTTTACCTCGTCCGGATCCAACTCCACCAACCTCTCGAAACAGGGCAAAGCCTCGCCGGGTTTTCTCATATCCAGTAAAACCTTGCCTTTATAAAACAGGGCAATAGTGTTCTTTGGATCGTACTTTAGCGCCATGCGGGCGGATTTAAGACCCTCTTCCTCTTTGCCGCGATGAATAAGCAAATCTGCCTTCCAGGCCAGCGCATACGAGTGCCATGGGTCAATACTAAGGGCCAGGTCTACACATTTTTCCGCGTCATCGTCCCGGTTCATATTAATAAGCGCCTGCGCTTTCATGGTATATGCCTGGGCCAAAAAAGCATCTCTTGACTCTTTACAAAATCTTACAAGTTCGCGCTCCTGCTCTTCAAACGGTTTGCCTGTTACGGACGGGCATTTCAAACGGGCGTAAAACCCGATAGCCTTATCAAAAACCCTCACCGATTCGGCAAAATTCCCTTCATTGAAATGCACGAGAGCAAGCGCGCTCCACCCGTTGACATGCCACGGATTTTCCTGTAACCTTTCCTTGAAATATTCCTTAGCCTTGCTGTATTCCCCGTTTTTAAAATACGCAACCCCTTCTTTAAAATCGGCTAATTCATTTTTCTCCAGCATCTCAGCCTCCGTGCTGAATTCTGTTCCATTTCCAACCTCGTTCAATTTCAGTTACTTTAAATAAGAAAGTGTCCCCGGAATTCGCTATCTCTTATAACTTGTTTGAATATATTATCAATTTTATCACCGGAACAAATATACATACTAAAAGACAAAACACACGCATAATGTGAATTTGCACCGCCCCGATTTGCGGCATGATAAAAAACATCACGCCGCTTAACGCCAGAGGGATCGACCAGTATATAAACTGCCTTCCCCCGTATTCATTTATTTTGTACCAGTTCTCTTCAGATGTATACGATTTTGGCAGCCGCATGCCGAACCACCTGTTCATCTTAACCTTTCTTTTTACAAGTGGGATACATATCGCGATAATAAAGAGCCCTGCAAAAGTAGTAGTCAACCCAGCAACGATGTTGTTCATTATTTTTCCATGCGGTCTCATTTTCCGACATTGCCCCGTCTTTAAGCATAACCATGCGAATTCCCGCTGTGGAATCGCGGCATTGTTTAAACGTTTCAAGACTTATCATGCTTTTTATCTAGCCGTTTAACTTCACGGTCAAAATCGGAGATGTAATTCTTATCCCGTTCTTTACGATATTTCTCAAATTCGTCTTCAGCTTTCCGCGAGGCCGCTTCGGCAGTGATACTACCGGCACTATGCAGCACACCTTTGCCCATCAATGCCAGGTACTCATCAAGCTTTCCAATCCAATCTTTCATAGTCATAGTTTTTTCACTTATTGCCTGCACTTCGGCAAATGAGAGATACGCGTCTACTATACGATTGAGCATAGCCAGTTCTTTCTCGTCTAAATAGTTCTTGGCGATATATATATCACGCCGGATCATATTTAACCCTGAAAAATTTGTAAGTCCCATAAGCGGTTTACCGCAGTCAGCGCGTTCAGCTATTATTTCAGCCGCGGTTTTACCGGTAACGGCATAATGCATTTTGTTTTGAACTGTTTTGAAAAAAAGCTCTGTCTCTTTTGCATCCCTGCGGTAATCAATACTGGTCGCGTAAATGTCAGTAACTTTTTGATAGAGCATCCTCTCGCTTGAGCGGATATCGCGTATGCGTTCCAGCAGTTCTTCAAAATAACGGGATTTATATCCTCCCTGTTTAAGGCGAGCATCATCAAGGGTAAACCCTTTAACCATATACTCCTTCAGACGTTCCGTTGCCCATTGGCGGAACAATGTCCCTCTATTTGAATTAACCCTGTAACCTACCGATATAATCGCTTCAAGGCTGTACATCTTCGTTTTGTACTTTTTCCCATCAGAAGCAGTTATTAAGAATTCCTTAACAACTGAATCTGCGGCTACTTCTCCGGCAGCGAATATGTTTTTGAGATGCATGTTAATATTAGGAATTGACGTATTAAACAACTCCGCAATAAGTTTTTGCGTAAGCCATACATTGTCATGCTCAAAACGCACCTCAACACGCGTTTTCCCATCCTCTGTCTGATACAAAATAATCTGCGGTTTGTTTTCAGGCCCCTGCGGTTTCTTCATTGTTATGCTCCGAATTCCTTACTAATTTCAACTGTCGACAAATTGTCGACAGTTGAATCACGCCTGATTTTCTTGCTTTCAAAAACAACGATTTTGTTCTGTCCCATTTTCAGCCTCGTTAAAATTTACGGTCACTTCAAATAAGTATTGTGTCCCCCGAATCCCACCACCGAAAAATACCATTCTTCGTTGAACCACACCCGCCTGATTTTTTTGCTCTCAAAAACAACAATCTTGTTCTGTTCCATTTTCGGCCTCGTTAAATTTTCGATCACTTTAAATATGTATTGTGTCCCCGGAATTCCTCGCAGAAATGTTGTTCATTTATGCTTTCGTATTTAAAAGCTTCATATCTATTTCCGCATAACG
>CAZSIW010000164.1:0-5820 GCA_964606755.1 uncultured Elusimicrobiales bacterium
ACAGGCAGGCCAACCGGCTGTTCGGCGAACAGCTGGTAGATGTGCCGGAGCTTTATTACAGGCTGGCGGCGAGGTACAGCCATTTTCTTCTGGACGAGTTCCAGGACACCAGCGAAATAGAGTGGGCGAACCTTGAGCCCATGGTGGATGAGACTTTGTCGAACGGCGGCACGCTGTATTTTGTCGGCGACAGGAAACAGGCGGTGTTCGGGTTCAAGGGCGGCACGATCAAGCTCTTTGATTCCGTACCCGCAAAGTTTGACCGGTACAACCCCAAAAGCGAAGTTCTGTCAACGAACTACAGGAGCAGTAGAGAGATAGTTGAGTTCAATAACGGTTTGTTCTCGCAGGAGAATCTGGGAAGCTTGATAGAAGCGAATTATTGCACGCAAGAGGAATCCGGGGCCGGTTTTACGCAAGCCGACAAGGCTGAAGTGCTGAAAGTGTTTAAAGACGCGAAGCAGGAGATAGTGCATGAAGGCGGGTATGTAAGGACCGAGTACATAGACGGGAACAGTAACGAGGAACGCGAAGACCTGTTAAAGACAAAGCTGTGCGGGTTGATAGAAGAAGTTAAAAAACGGTGCGAGTACGGCGATATCGCCATTCTTGCCAGGACCAACGGCGAGATCGGCGTATACGCTGAATGGCTGATAGAAAAGAAAATACCCGTAGAAACTGAGAGGACTCTCAACATCAGGCAGAACTCCGTTATCAAGGAGCTGGTGTCGTTCCTGGGGTTCCTGCATTCGCCGATAGACGATATTAAATTTGCCTCCTTCATAACCGGCGACATTTTTGTCAAAGCGTCCGGGATACCGCTGGACGCGATAGAGCGGCTTTTGTTCAACTACGGCAATGAGGACGCAGATGCTGGCAGGGAGTACCTGTATATCAAGTTCAGGGAAGAGTTCAACGAACAATGGAAAACATATATTGAAGAGTTTTACCGCAATGTCGGGCAGGTGCCGTTGTATGAGCTGGTCGTGAACATTATTGAAAGGTATCATGTTGCCGAAGATTTTAAACAATACAGGCTGTTCCTGCTGAGGTTCCTTGAACTGATAAAGGAGAGAGAGCAGGAATGCGACGATATCGGGGCATTCATCGAGTATTTTGAGAAAGCGGACGATAAAGACCTGTTCGTAGCGTCCGCCGCGGGCAACGCCGTCAAACTGATGTCCATACACAAAGCGAAGGGATTGCAGTTCCCGGTGGTCATCGTGCCGTCGCTGGAACTGCAGACAAGCATGGTGGAGAAACAGGACGGGCCGCACTTGAGAGAAACGGACGACGGGATGCTCTCCCTTCTGCGGCTGAAATCAAAGTATTCTTTATTTTCCGAGCGGTTGGCCGGGATAATGGTTGAAAAAGAAAAGAACGAGCTTATAAGCGAGCTTTGCGCGGTTTACGTGGCGCTTACCAGGGCAAAGCAGGAGCTCTACGTTTTTATTCCCAACAAAGTCGTTCGAAGCGATAATTTGATGAGGGTATTACTGCCTGATGCTTTGCTCGAAAAAGGTAAGATCACGCAGATCAAGAAAGACTCGAAACAGAAAAGCGGCAAACAGATAAATATCGCTCCTCAAAAATACGCGGACATGGTGTCTTTGCTTAAAGACGAGATGCCTGAGCCGGGATACATGGAAGCCAAACAAAAGTTTTTGATCGGAGACCAGCTTCATCTCGCGTTGAGACAAATAACGCTGCTGGAAGGGCGTGATAGTCTTCGATCATTGAGGCAGCAGCAAAAATGGCCGCGAATAATTATCCTGAGGGGCTGTCTTTCGAGCAGTTAAATAAGAAACTCACGCGGGTTCTGGCAGACAAGGATATTAAGCGGTTCTTTCTAAAGAAAGATACAGTTGAAATTCATAATGAACAGGAAATTGTGTTCGCGTCGGGCGCGTCCGTAAGGATAGACAGGCTGGTGGTTGACGGTGACAAGGCATTTGTTATCGATTACAAGAGTTCACGCACGGAAGGTGAGGGATATAATGATCAGGTTAAGAGATATGTCAGCGCGGTGAAACAGATTTATCCCGGCAAGAAAATAGAAGGTTACATAGTGTACCTTGATGAGATCAAGGCGGAGCTGGTAAAATGAACAGCCTGTCATTCCCGAAATTCGTCATCGGGAATCCAGTCTTCGATGATAATAATTTATGGATCCCCGATTAAACCCTCGGGGATGACAGACAAAGGCAATAACAATTCAACGTCAAAAAAAGGTGTCATTATCCGGCTTGACCGGATAATCCATAAATAGTCGTAGTAGAAACATGATCAACCGTGACACAGGAAAACAGCAATACAATGAAAATAGATAATGTAATTACATTCCCATTAAACGAACCACTGATACCCGGCATAGCGGATATTATCGAGAGGGATTATATTTCCACCGGGAAACCGCTGGACAGGCTGGCCTTTGTGTTCGGCGGGCGTCGGCCATCGCTGTTCCTGAAACGCGAGCTTGCCTCAAGAATAAAAAAGCCCTTCATCCCGCCCGTATTCTTTTCAATGGACGACTTCGCGTCATACGTGGCGTACCATGAACAGCCGCCTAAAAAAGTTTCATCTTTAGACGCGGCGTACATAATTTACGGATTGGCGCAGAAACACGCTCCTGAAATGCTCAAAAACAGGGAATCGTTCGCATTGTTTCTGCCCTGGGCGCGGGAGATCGAAGCTTTCATAGGCCAGCTGGACAGGGAAGCAGTTGAAAGCAAAGCTCTGCTCAATATACAGAAGAACGCCGAGATCGGTTACGATGTTCCGAAATCGATAAACGCCCTGCTCAGGCAGATAAACGAAGTGCGAGATGAGTATCACAAAAAACTTGCCGGTATGGGGATGACGACCCAGGGAATGATATATTCCGAAGCCGCGAAAAATGCCGCGGTTATCGAACTGGCTGAATTCGACCGCGTATATTTTTGCAACTCTTTTTATCTCCAGAAAACTGAACAGCGGATAATACAGGCGTTGATGAAAAATGGAAAGGCTCATCTGGTGTTCCAGGGATCGGCGGATGAGTGGGAAATACTGCGTGAAATGGAAACGGCTCTTGGAATATCGATAAGGCACGAGAAGGCCGCGGCGGATAACTGTAAGATTAGTTTTTATTCCGGGTTCGACACGCATTCCCAGGTCGAGCTGGTCAGGGAGATCGCCGGTAAGCTTGAAAAACCCGAGAGAAGCGTGTTGATCGTGCCCGACCCGGCGTCCATCATCCCGGCTCTTGCCGAGATAGCGCCCGCGGTCGGCGAGTTCAACGTGTCCCTGGGCTATCCTCTCAACAGGAGTTCTCTGTACACGCTTTTAAAGTATGTTATTGACGCCCAGGAAACGCGCAAAGGCGGCGAGTATTACGCGAAAGATTATTTGAGCGCTTTGAGGCATCCTCTCGCCAAGAACACTTCTTTTAACGGCAAGGGCGCGGATTTTACAAGGACGGTGGTGCACAAGATAGAGGAACGGATAACGGGCGATTCTGGTTCCGAGATCGGGGGATCAATATTCATCGACCCCGAAAAATTGTTCAATGAACAGGAATTCGTGCAGGGCGTAAAAAGAACTCTTTTGGCCGCCGGGATCGAGACAACGGAAGATGAGATCGTTAACACCGCAAGATCGCTGAACGATCTGTTGTTCAAATCCTGGCAGGAGCTCGATGAGTTGAAACGTTTTGCCCAGGTACTTCGTAAATTCACTGAGACTATGGCGGTATCGAGTCCTCTTACTGGTTACCCGCTTAACGCGAAGGCCGCTGTCCACCTTCTGGATGTGTGCGACGAACTTGTTTCGTCAGCCGTAAGCGCCGTGACTATCGGGTCAAAGGACGTTTTCAGGATAGCCGAAGAACATATCGGCAGTGTTCTGATACCGTTCCAGGGCTCGCCCCTGAAAGGGTTCCAGATGCTCGGCGTGTACGAGTCCCGGTCGCTTGATTTTGACGACGTTATAATAATGGATATGAACGAGGGGTTGCTGCCTTCCATAAAACTAAAGAACGCCCTTGTGCCGAGAGAAATAATGGCCGGGCTCGGGCTGGGGCTTATTGAGAAAGACGAAGAGATCACGAGATATTATTTCAAGCGGTTGGTATCGGGCGCCAAACGCGCGCACCTGATATGGGCAGAGAACGACAAAAATCCACGAAGCAGGTATATAGAAGAGCTGGTGTGGAGCGAACAGAAAAAGTCGGGCGCGTTATCGGCCGCCGATATAACGACGCAATCGTTCAAAATGGATACCGTCCCGGGCAAAACTCATACAGGGAAAACGCCGGAAACGATGGAACTGCTTGCCGGTATCACTTTCTCGCCGAGCGCAATAGACACTTACCTTAATTGCCCGAAGAGGTTTTATTTTTCGAAGATTCTGAACCTCAAGGAAAAAGAAGAGATCGGCGAAGAGCTGGAGGCAAGCCAGATAGGGACGTACATTCATGAACTGCTCAAAAATTCTTTCGAAAAGTTCCTCGGAAAAAAACCAGTTATAGACGCGAAGTTTTCAGAAGAATTTGATAAACTGAATAAAATTAGTTTTGAACGCGACATTGCGCCGAAGATGACGTCCGGGGCGTTCATGCTCAAGGAAGTAGCTGACTATTTCATGGGCAAATTGCTCGCTAATGAGAAAACTAGGGCCGAATCGGAAATAGAGAAGATCCTCAAGATCGAAGAGCTGATGAGCGGAGCGATAACCATTGAAGGCGCGACATACAAATTCAGGGGAATAGTCGACAGGATAGACAGGCTGACGAACGGGCAGACGCTGATACTTGATTATAAAACAGGCAGAAGCGACAAACTGCCCAAGGCACTGAAAGGGCTTCAGGAAATGATGGAAGACCCCACGCGGGAAAATATTTTGAACGGCGTCAGGTCTTTTCAATTGCCGATATATATGGAGATAGCAAAACAGAAATACGGGTATTCGGATATAAACGCCGGCATTTACGACGTGCGCGCGGCCGAGATCAAACTGTTCAACGATCAGAAGGACGACGACAACACAAAAACACAGCGATACAGTTTGTGTTTGAAGGCATTAGGTGTTATACTGAAAGAAATAATGGATCCCAAAGTGTCTTTCATCGCGAACGATTCAGAACCAGGATATTGCGACAATTGCCCGTACTTTTACGCATGCAGATAAATAAAACAGTATCTCGTATCTCGTCGCTCGTATCTAGTCAACAGACTAAGGTGTTACGAGATACAAGATACTAGATACGAGATACGGAGGTTAAGATGCAAACATTTTTCATGTTCGGGAAGTATTCGTCGGACTCGTTGAAGGGGATATCGCAGGATCGCACCAAGCAGACAAAGGCGCTCATCGAGAAGCATGGCGGCAAGCTCAAAGATATTTATGTGATGCTCGGCCAGTACGATCTCGTGCTGATAGTCGAGTTGCCGTCCGTGGAAGAGGCGATGAAGGTCTCTGTTCTGTTGAACAAGCTCTCGGACATTTGTTTTTCAACAAGCCCCGCGCTGCCGGTAGAGAAGTTCGACCAGATCACCAATGGCCTCTGATGTCTGGCAAAACCATGTATGTGTAACCAGGAGATATGATTTGAACTCAAATTATCAGCGCTTGTCGGGTTTGATCATATTCCGCCTGAAATGGCCATTAGTTGTTTTCTTGCTGATGTCTGCGTGTTTTGTCAGGTGTTTTGCCGAGCCGCTGGCCGACGACAGGTATTCATCGCTTTCCGATGAAGAGATCTCCTTAAGGATAGATTTCTTAAATTCGAGTTTGAAAGCGGGGGAACGCGGTATCTGCCAGTGGGACTACGGGTGGATAGCG
>CAZSIW010000165.1:0-3913 GCA_964606755.1 uncultured Elusimicrobiales bacterium
ATTTTGGTCAATCTTTTTTAGTTTTGAAATACCATACACAATAAACAATACTATCATATAGGGTGCAGGCAACAACCATGTTAACGCCATTTTCCATTTATTAGTCATGAAAACAATAGAAGCTAAATAATAAAACACAAAGAAAGTACCAATATAGAACATAACCCTTTTAAATCTCTCTATGCGCGTATTTTCAAATAGTGTGATACGGTCTATCACTCCCAAACATTTGATCGAAACAAATAGGCCCAGATAAAACAACACTGGTTTCAGTATTCTCGCAAGAGAAACCTGTTGGTTAATTGAATTTGGCCAAATAGTCTTTAGCCCCAAAACACTTGCGTTATAGTCCGAATTGATTTTTAGTAATTCTGGATTAAAGACAAGAGTGTAAGGAAAAACAAGAAGCCTAAATGCTTCAAATACATTTGTGCGGACCGCATAGTAGGAAATAAAAATAACGATTGGAATTAAAAAATAAGGCAGAGCGTTAAAAATTATCTTGCGCAAATATCCACTCTCACGTCTATGTGCAAGCTTTAACGCATATAGTGCAATTAAAATGTAAACAAAATATGCTACAGCTATTTCAATCTTTGTCAGAAACACCAACCCAGACACGAAACCTATCAGCTTTACTAGAAACAATCGTTGCGTCTTTATATACTTCAAAAATAACCATAGCGATAGGATCGAAAGGAATACTCCGTGTGTAGACACATAGGCGTAAGGACAAAGGTAGTTAGAAATGCCTCCGGACAGATATTGTGGGAACGGGAAAAGCGTAACAAAAGAAAATGCAACAAAAAATGCAATATTCCTATCTGTTGTCTCTCTAAAAAAATCATATATAACAATAGTTACAATAACAATAAGGAGCAAATTAAAATAAACAAGCGTCATTATGCTGACACCGAATATCTTAAATAGAAGAGCATGAACATAACTGGACAATGGCCCATACATGTAAAAAAGATCTTTATACAACAGGCTGCCCTGGCTTATCTGCCAGGAAACGTATAACTCTCTCCCATAGTCCTCTAACACATAAGGCCATTTCCTCCAACTTAAATGAAGCAAATAAATACCCGTGCCAATAAGTATCATTGCATGCAGAACTGATACTAACATTCCTCCATGCTTGTTTTCTCTTTGAATATAAGTATTTTTAAACGTTGGGGTAGGCAATATAACCTCTAGCTGCAAATTAATCGGGTATCTCTTGAACAATTGCATCAATCAACGACATCAGATGCATGTGTCTTGCGATCACAATACTAGTTAAGGATATAAATAGCATACAGGCAATGACAAATAAAAGCAATTTCTTTTTATTATGCAGAAGCATAATATACCTCGATTGTTCCTTCATAAAACCTATTTCAATATTATATTTTATTTTAACACACGAATCAATTTGAAATGAATGCCACAATGTTATATAATCGAAACATGGTCAATCTTTTTGCTACCACATGATAATCATGAGAAAACATATATCAATAACCTCTGTTATTATCCTTGCATTTTCACTTCGACTGGGGTTTGGTTTGTTCAATCATTATATCTATCCTGGGTTTGACAGCCCCGAATATGACGTTGTGGCGCAGAACCTGGCACACGGACACGGCTTTTCAATTAAACCCGACCTGCCGACCCCTTCACGCGCACCCCTATATCCACTTTTTTTGGCGGCCTTTTATTATATTTTTGGGTGGGCCTTTACACCTCTGTCAGCTTCAATGCTTCACTATACCCCTCTTGGAGTTGTGCAATCAGCCATGGACGCTCTTTCCTGCCTGATTATCTACTTCATAGCATTAAGGTTGTTTAACCGCAGTCAAGTCGTTGCCGTTCTCTCTGCAGCGCTTTATGCGATATACCCTGCTATGATACGTTATTGTCATCTAATGTATACCGAAGTGCTATTTATTTTTCTGTTCCTTCTTTCTATCCTTCTCTTGTTAAGAGCAATAGAAAAAGAATCATATTTATTGTTTATTTTATCGGGAATATGCCTTGGACTTGGTACCTTGACCCGCGGCACTACGCTCTTATTCCCGTTCTTTACTCTTGTTCTATTGCTAAGAAATAAAAAACTATTGAAAAAGCTATTCGTTTTTATAGCCTGCTCTATCATTACTGTTGCACCCTGGACAATAAGGAACTATGTCCAGTTCCACAGGTTTATCCCCATCTGCACCCTCGGTTTCAATGAGGCGTTCTGGCATACAGGGCAGGAACTGCAGGGGAAATATTCATATGCCAGGATACGACAGATAGAGAGTGAAATGAGGCAGAAAGCTAACACTTATGATTATATTGAATATGAAAAACAGATCGGAAAAGAAGGGATGGAATTGATAAAGCAAAAACCTTACGCCTATACGATTCTTGTTATTAAGAGGTTCCCCAAGTTCTGGCTGTCAGGCCACTGGAGTATGTTTGCTTCCAGTTATCCCCCCTGGCCGCCGTCACCTCTTTCTCAGGATCTGGAGAATAAGCTCTATATGAAGGTCCTGATCCGCCTGGGGCTATTTGCTGATCAATTTATACTTCTATTGCTCGCGATAATAGGTATGGCTCTTGCTACAAATCGCGGGTACAATGCCCATATTCCAATACTGATACTTGTCTATTTCAGCGGCTATATCCTGTTTGATCCTAATCCGCGTTACCATCTGCCAGCCATGCCGTATGTAATGATGTTTTCTGCCTTCGCGATCGTTAGCATTAAAAACATATTGAAAAAAAAATCAATTACTGCTTAAACGCACCGCATTCCTGTCAAACTCTGAGCCACTTTATACCCCTAGCCGATAATCTCTTTAGACACCTTCTCGGCATGGCCGATACTGCTCTCAACGAGTTTTGACCATGGATATATCTGAGCGGAGTTTGCGATGTATACTCCCTTTAAAGGAGTTGAAAATCCCGGAACGTGTTCAGCATATCCCCTGAACATGTAGGCCTCTGCGTAGTCGTCCTTAAAAACGTGCGATTTGAGCACCTTAGAAGCATCAAATTTACTGTTGATCTTTTTTAAATATGGCATATAGTGCGCCAAGAGTTCATCTTTATTGAGCGCGTACTCCCTGCTTGAACAAGAAACATAGTTAGGAATGTAAATCAGATTACTGCCGTTTGTCTCATCTTTAGGCCTGAGGTTGGAAAACTCTATTATCGCGGGGAAAGGCACAGCCGAATCGCAGACATTTATGATAAAATACTCTGAAAAGCTCTCTTTAAGCTCCAACACAAGTGTTGTAATAGCGCAATATTCGATATTCAGGAATTCCTTCGAGTAATTCCCCAACGCCTGCGAAGAGATGCGTTTTACTTCAGGGATAGGAACTGTCAATAGAACCCGATCAAACTCAGTTTTACTGCCGTTTTCAGTTATGATAACCGTGCCTTTCTCTTGCGCGGCAACACTATCGACCCGTGTTTGCAGAAGAACCCGGCCATTCTTTGAAATAATATACTTTTCAAGGGAATCCAGGAGGGATTTTGAGCTGTTCCTGAAATACCCGAATCTCTCATGGCTGAACAAATTTTTCCTGCTCCCGGCTACCCTGCGCGCTCTAGACCACAGCCAGGACGCCGGCACCTCATCAGCGTGCAGGCCGAACTTTGCCTCAAATAAATGTTTCCAAAGGACCTCATAAACATTCTTTCCGGCATTCTTTGTTATCCAGTCTTTGCATGAGATACGGTCGAGAGGTCTCCAATCGTTGGTCTTTAGCAGGAAAAACATTGATCCAAAGAACTTGAGCTTTTCAAGCACTCCCATTCCAGGCAACTTCATCATGTCGAAAATTCCAGATGAAGGAAAAAGTTCGCCATCAATAAACGCGCCCTCTTTCGTAGAACCCCACAGCAGTTCTGCGGAAATACCAAGTTCTTCAGCCAG
>CAZSIW010000165.1:3923-5768 GCA_964606755.1 uncultured Elusimicrobiales bacterium
CCAGATCGATCAGTTTGGTATCACAAGGTGAGTAATAGTGATAGTAACGTTCCAGGAAACTGCCGTCACCTAGCTGGAAACTCGATGAAAGCCCGCCGGTAACCTTTTCGGCCTCAAACACAGTTACCTCATGCCCCTGTCTTGATAGAAAGTAACCCGAGGTCAGGCCGATAATGCTTCCGCCAACTATTCCGATTTTCATACCAGTCCTTCACTCGTATCCTTGTTTCACTACCGCAACAACCCGGTCAAATTGGACTTACCTGGCACATAAGCATATTTTTCTTCCAGTAAGGACCAGGTTAGACAACTTAGTCCTAACTGTTCGATATATCCGCAACTATTAGCGGCGCGCTAACATAGTACTAAAGAGTGAACCACCCATGGCGCTGTGTGCATCACATGGGTTCCAGCAAGAGGGACATAAATTATGTGAGCAATCATAGCCTATTTGTTTTGCTTCTGTTGATTGCCAAAGAGAATTTAAACCCTGCGACACATTTCGTATATTTAAAAACTTTCTATCATATATTCCGCACGGGTATAGGTTGCCATAGGGATCGAGAAAACACGTAGCTGAAAAAGACTGACATCTCACTGGAGACTTGCCGGTCTCGAGATAGCGAGTATACAAAGTAAGATATTTTTTTCTTAAAATATTATTAAATGAAATTCTTCCTTTGTCAGCAGCTATAATCTCGTCAATCGCATGAAGAAGCTCTGTGCGATCCATATCAGGCAAACCTTTATTCGAATAATAAAAAGATGATTTTTGCATAACATTGACATTAATATCATCAAAAGCGAGATTCGGGTATACATTTTTCAGCGCATCGTAAGTTTCAGTAAATGCATGCATGTTGTTCTCAGAAAGGGTAAATCCTACTTGGGTTTTTACAGATTTCATCTGTTTTAAACGAATAAACGTATGTACCGCTTTGTCCCATGTACCCTCTACTCCACGTATCTTATCATGAAGCGAACGCGCTCCATCTATACTAACGGTAATAACCGGTGAAAGATAAGGATGTTTTTTATGCAAGTATTTTATAGTTTCAACTACCCTATCGGTTAGCGTTCCATTAGTGTTAAAATGTATTGTTCGCAACCTTTTTGAATTTTTTACAATTGTATCCAGGAGACAAAACAAATCATCCCTAAGAAAGGGTTCACCTCCTGTAATACCTACCCAAGAGAACTTATTGGCACCCTTAAAAAATCTATCCAACTCATTTATATCTAGTTCTTTTTCAGATGAGACCTTCTTCCAGACATTACACATTTTACACTTAAGATTACATCGATAAGTGACAACATATGAGACTTTATGAGGGAATCTTAAGCGTAAAAAATTCGACATCAATATTGATTTTACGAATATAAAGTTTGACAACATCTTTCTCATTTAACACCTCTGTCCGAAAAAACACAAAAATAATCTGCTTTTATTGTAGCATATTCTTACTATCCACCAAGCTTTTGTCAGATTGCTTATCACAATTTCATACATTTTCAGGAGGTTTTGAGTCTTTTTTTCTTTTTAGAATCAGCGTACCGAATTCATAGTCCGCTCCTTTCCCTGGAAATACACCAAACTGCCTTACAGGCTCGTACGCATCAAGTATCCACTGCCATAGTTTTTTGCCGAAGTCAGTTCCGAAATAGGAGTATCCATATTCAAAACAATGCCGATGAACAAGGACAACATAATCTACCGATAAAGATTTGAATTCCTTGACTATTCTATCTTCACCTATCTCTTTAAAAAAATTTGGGGTTAAACTATCATATTTTAATGGAGATTCTCGATTTGCAAAATAGTTTATACCAGAACCTTCAGGAAGG
>CAZSIW010000166.1:0-1929 GCA_964606755.1 uncultured Elusimicrobiales bacterium
TTCAATTTGAAATTTGAAATTTGAAATTTTAACTTTGCGGTTCACTGAGTCTGTATCCTTTGCTGTTTTATCACTATCGATTCCAGATCCGGCGTAGCCTCGAGCCCCTTGCCGTAGATCGTTCCATCTTCCTGCAGGAGCTTAACATCGACATCGCTGAATATCTTCTTGAGACTGTCTTTGTAATACAGCTCTTCCGTCTCAAGCCTCTCGCCGCGGTACGTTGTGACCACGCAGCCGCCCTGGCAGTACAGATCGTCGGTGCTCGTGTCCAGATAGCCTTTATTGGATGTTATCCTGGATATCTGTTTTCCCTTGCTGTAAAATGTAGCGTTAATGCCGTCCAGATAGACCTTTTTTTCCTTTTCCGACACGACAGCTTCTTTGGACACAAGGGTCCAGTCCGTCTTTCCGGCCACGGTCTGAGCCAGATTAAAACCGATTATCCTGTTATCCGCGTCAGGTGACGTTTTTCCGCCTGACGGCCCGGCAGTGCAGCCGGATAAAAGCATCAGCCCGAACAGGAATACCGCGTGCCTTTTCAAAGTTCCGCTCCAGCCGGAGCCGATACCGTCTTCCAGCGTTCGTGCATCCAGACCCACTGGGATGGATATTTCCTGATGTGCTCTTCTATCAATTCGGTTATCGCCTGCGTGTTATCGAGTACGTCCCTGTCAAGATTGTCCGTTCTTTTCATTTCAATCGGCCCCGCCAGGATCGGCGTGTGTTTATCATTTTCGAGCCTTACATCCAGCGCCAGCACCACGCTCGCACCTGTTTTCAGCGCCAGTACTGCCAGCCCCGAAGGCGTCCACGCAGGGCGTGAAAAGAAATCGACAAAAACTCCCGGGACATCGGTATCCTGGTCAATAAGCATGGCGATGGACTGGTTATTCTTAAGGCTCCGGAGCATCAGCCTTGCCGAATCTTTCTGCGATCGCAAAATGACGTTCACGCCTTTCGAGCGCCTGAAACCGACTAACATATCGTTAAGCCCGTCTATATAGATCTTTTTAGCGATGACGTTTATCGGAAAACCTTCCAGGGACAGGGCCGCGCCCATTATCTCCCAGTTACCGCAGTGAGCGCTCGCAAGAAACACCCCCTTGCCTCTCGAGAGAGCCTGCGTCAAGATATCCTTGTTCTGGACACTCGCAATCTTCAGTATGTCGTCACGCGAAAGTTTCGGAAAACTGAACAACTCAAAGGCGTTTTTCCCCTGGTTTACAAACACATCTTTTGCTATGAGCCTGATTTCAGCATCGGTTTTTTCTGGAAAACAGCTCCTGAGGTTCCGCTCGGTCAGTGTTCTTGATTTTGCCACAAGGCGGTATCCAAGCCACCCGAGAAACCCGCCCAGTCCGACAGCCATCCGGTACGGTATAAGGAGCACCAGCTTTGAAAATACTAACGCGAGAATATAATAACACTTTCTGGCTATTTTCTTTAACATAACTTTATTCTAGTAACGCGAATAGCCGGGGGGCACGGCACGGTGAGATACTACAATTCTTAATATACGCCCGGCAGATAAGACCCTGGCTGACACCGCTCACGAAATATATTCACAGGTGGCTTTCTTCCACGCATTCTGCGATTTCAGAACTATCTCCGCCACATGGCGGAACACGCCCTTGCCGCCCGTGAATTCACTCACGAGGTCGGATTCTTTCCTCACGTCCGAGGCTGCATCGTTCGGGCAAACCCCAAGCCCCACGTTCTTGAGAACAGGGATATCCACGATGTCATCTCCAAGATAGGCGACTTCCTCGAGTTTCAGCCCGAGCTCAAGGATTATCTCTTTGACAGCGTCGAGTTTGTCCATGCAGTTTTGATAGAGGTAATCAATGCCTATCTCTTTTGCGCATCTTTCAACATTGCTTGATTTCCTGCCGGTTATCCAGGCATACTTTATTCCGGGAAGACCTT
>CAZSIW010000166.1:1939-5759 GCA_964606755.1 uncultured Elusimicrobiales bacterium
TTCCGGGTGTAATGGAATGCGAAACGGTCTTTCACGTTCCAGATCTTTATTTCTTCGCCCGATTCCAGCACTATCACTTCGCCGCCGGTCAACACCCCGTCGACATCCATCGCGATAAGTTTTATTTTTTTTGCTCTCTTTTGTATATTTTTATTTAGCAACATTTTTCTCCCACTACCCGACATTTCCCTGTTTCGGCATATCTTTAAGCCAGGGCGTGATATCTTTCGGTATCGGCCTAAGATAAGGCCTTAATAAATGGTTGAGAGATAAAAAAAGCACGATCAGCACCACATAAATTACCGCCAGGACCTTAAGGTGCCATTTGATCGAAGGTTTCCATAACGGTATTACAGGGTCAATCTCTGCCTTGCATTTCCTGCAGAACTTCGCATCTTCTTTGTTTTCGGTCTGGCATTTCGGACAACGCATCTTTACTCCTTTACTTCTTCACTGTATTGTCTATTTCCTTCAGCCTCGACAGGAGGCCTTGCAGCTGGCTCAACGCTATACTGTTGGCGCCGTCAGACAGGGCTTTCTCGGGGTTCGGATGGACTTCCATGAACACCCCGGCGATACCAGTCGAGAGAGAGGCTTTAGCCAGAGGCTCGACAAAACGGCGTTCCCCGCCGGAACAGGCCCCTAAGCCGCCTGGTATCTGCACCGAGTGCGTGGCATCGAATATGACCGGATAACCGGTGTCTTTCATGATTACGAGTGAACGGATATCGGTCACAAGGTTGTTATAACCGAACATCGCGCCGCGCTCGGTCAGCATTATGTTCCTGTTACCGCGCGACTCGATCTTTCCTATTATATTCTTGATATCATAAGGCGAGATAAACTGTCCCTTCTTCACATTCACCGCCAAACCGGTCTTCGCGCACGCCAGGACAAGATCGGTCTGCCTGCACAGGTACGCCGGTACCTGCAGAATATCAGCGACCCAGCTCGCCCGCTCAACCTCATCGACGCCGTGTACATCGGTCAATATCGGCAACTTGAATTCCTTTTTTACCGATGAAAGTATCTTGAGACCGCTTTCAATCCCGGGCCCTCTATAAGAGCTCACTGATGACCTGTTCGCCTTATCGTAGGATGCCTTAAAAATAAGCGGTATATCAAGTTTTTCCGTGATAGTCGTTAAGGCTTCCGCGATCTTGAACGTTGTTTTCTCGCTCTCGATCACGCATGGACCGGCGATAAGGACAAATTCCGAGGAATTCGATATTTTTAAGCCGCCGATTTTCAGTACCTTTTCTTTCATGTTTTCCCTTTCGAAATTAAAGAAACTAGTTCGCTGCGCTCACGAAACTTGCTCACTTCGTTCGCGAAATTGACGACACGTCTTCAATTTCTAATTTCGTACCGCGAAGCGGTAATAATTTCACTGTTTCGTTTTCTCCTTACTGTGCTTCAGCGACGCCGCAATAAAATCCCTGAAAAGCGGATGCGGCCTCGTGGGCCTCGACATGAACTCGGGATGAAACTGCACGCCGACAAACCACGGGTGGTCTTTCAATTCAACGATCTCCACGAGGTCTTTCTTTGTGTATTGTCCCGTCACCTTCAGACCCTTATCATCGAGCATCTTTCTGTACTTGTTATTGAACTCGAAACGATGCCTGTGGCGTTCGTCTATTATGTCTTTTCTATACGCCCTGTAGGCGTGCGTACCCTTTGTCACCCTGCACTGGTACATGCCGAGCCTCATCGTCGCGCCCATCTGTTTAATATATTTCTGCTCGGGCAGCCTGAAGATCACCGGATACTTCGTCCTGGGGTCGAACTCCGTTGAATTGGCGCCCTTCCAGCCGCAGACGTTCCTGGCATACTCTATGACCGCGCACTGCATACCGAGGCATATCCCGAAAAACGGGACGTTGTTCTCCCTCGCGAACCTAACGGCATCAACTTTGCCGTCGATCCCCCTGTCACCGAAACCGCCGGGAACAAGTATGCCGTCGACTTCGCTTAGCTGTTCCGCGCTGTTGGGACCTTCAACATCTACATATTGTATCTCAACCGCGGTCTTGTTCGCGACACCGCCGTGTTTCAGGGCTTCCCATATGCTTTTGTACGCGTCTTTGAGTTCCGTATATTTACCGGCAACTGCTATCCTGATCTTATGCTCGGGAAACTTGCAGTTGTAGACCATGTCTTCCCACGCCTTCAGGTCTATCTTTCTTTTGGGGATCTTCAGGTATTCCATAGCAAGCTCATCGAGCGCCTGCTGCTTCAACAGCAGAGGCACTTCGTATATCGACGACCCTACATCTATTTCCTCGATAACCGCTCGTGATTCGACGTTACAGAACATCGCTATTTTGTCTTTCAGATCTTTTGTAAGAGGCTTTTCCATACGACACACGAGCACCGAAGGCGAAATACCAATTTCCCTCAATTTCATTACCCCGTGCTGAGTGGGTTTCGTCTTCATCTCGCCGGCGGCCTTTATGAAAGGGATCAGCGTGACGTGCATATAAAGCACGTTGTCCCGTCCCACCTCAAGCCCGAACTGCCTGATTGCCTCGATGAAAGGAAGGCCTTCGATGTCGCCTATAGTCCCGCCGACTTCGACTATAACCACGTCATACCCTGGGGCCAGCTGCCTTATTCTTTTCTTTATCTCGCCGGTTATATGGGGTACCACCTGTATGGTTTTTCCGAGGTAATCGCCGCGGCGCTCCGCGCTTATTACCGTCTCGTAGACCTGTCCGGACGTTACGTTGTTCTGTCTGTGGGTATTCTGATCGATAAAACGCTCGTAGTGGCCCAGGTCGAGATCTGTCTCAGCGCCGTCTTCGGTTACGAAGACCTCGCCGTGCTGGTACGGTGACATCGTTCCGGGATCGACGTTCAAATAAGGGTCAAATTTAAGCATATTAATCTTCAACCCACGGGCCTTGAGCAGACATCCCATTGAAGCCGCCGTTATCCCCTTGCCCAAAGAAGAAACAACTCCGCCAGTAACAAAAATGTATTTCGTCATTTCCTAGCTCCTGTCCTGCGGAAAATCCGCCGGAATTTCAAATCTCAAATTACAATAAATTCACTTACTCTTTGACAGCGCGCCATTGCGCAAGATTTTCTCTACTTTCTTAACGTCATCAGGCGTATCGACGCCTGCCGAATCCTTTTTTGCTATCACAACTCTTATCTTATACCCGTTCTCGATCGCCCTCAACTGTTCGAGCTGTTCCGAGATCTCGAGAGGAGTCTGCTTTAGAGAAGAATATTTTAACAAAAAACTTCTGCTGTAACCGTAAATCCCGAGATGTTTCAAGGGCGCAGCATTACCCGGTTTCCTCGGATACGGTATCGGGCTTCTTGAAAAGTAGATCGCGTTGCCGTCTTTATCAAGAACGACTTTATTTACGTTGGGGTCTTCGAATTCCTCATTGCTCTTTATGGGAAATGCCGCGGTGACCATTTCCGGGCATCCGGGTTTCTTCAATTCCCTTGCCAGCGTGTCTATAAGCCCGGGGTCTATCAGTGGTTCATCTCCCTGAATGTTTATGAAAGCGCGGGCATTTTTTTCATATTTCCTTGCGACTTCGCTCAGGCGGTCCGTACCGCTTTTGCAGAGGGCTGAAGTCATGACTACTTTGGCACCGAAACCGCGGGCCTTTTCGAAGACGCGTTTATCATCTGTGGCTATAAGAACGTCATCAAGTTCTTTGCTCTTCTTTGCCTGGACGAAAACGCGCTCGATAAGACATACACCGTTTATGGAGACAAGGGGTTTGCCCGGGAGGCGGGTTGAGTTGTATCTTGATGGTATTATGCCTACGATTCTTCGCTTCGTGTTCATAGTTTC
>CAZSIW010000167.1:0-5741 GCA_964606755.1 uncultured Elusimicrobiales bacterium
GTATGTTCTCGAGCTCCCTGTTGACCTTAGTAAGCTCTTTTTTTATATCCTTTTCTTCGTGCGCGTACTTCGTCTTCTCGGCTTCCTTTTGTTTGATGGAACTCTGTATATTCTCCAGTTCGTCAGATTTTTTCTTTATCTCATTCTGGAACTGTTTAACGGTCGTTGGATAAGAGAGCCGGGCACACATCAACACCGCTGCGCACAGAATTACTAATTTTTTCATTTTCTATTTTATCGCCTTTTCGTAACAAAACCTGTAAAATCCGCCGGGTTCAGTCCCACAACAACGAAACCAGAAGCCCTGAAAGAACAATATATCCGAAATAGCTCGACGGCAGATTTATGATATCGCTTTGCATGTACCTGTGAGCTGCATAAGTGTACACGCCTATGCCGACTACCCCTGAAAACAAACCCGCCACCGCCGAGTATACTAGCGTCATCGGTTCAGGTTCCTCTTCTGTAAATTTAAGTACTAACTTAATTAATAGCAGAATTCCCGCCAGTATACCAGCAGACTTTAGGCACAGCTCATAATAACCGCAGAAAACGTCAAGGGTATCGTGAATATCGATTCCGTTCTTGTCGTAGACTACTGCATCGACGCCTTCAAGTTTCGACAACGTTTCCTTCAGCTCCTCGAATCCCGTCTTGTTGACTTTATTGGCCCTTATCATGTAATACGGCGAGAATGGGTTTTCTTTCGAGATGAGTATTTCTCCAAGCGAGGGCGTCGATTCAATGGCGTTCTTCATCGCCATCTCGCTCGTCACGAGGTCAGCTCCTCGCACGTTGTCGGTATTGATTATTCTCTCTTTTATAACATCGAGAGAGGCGGTGGAATCTTTTTTGATGAATGCGGCGATAACCGCTTTGTTCTCAAGCGTTTCCCTGTACGCCTGCGCCTGGTACCAGGCGTTCACGGCGAGACACAGTAAAAAGACCACAAACACGATCGAGAACAATCCCGCTATCTTATCCTTCTTCATTTAATATTCTCCCGCATTGAAAAATGATTATAGAATATATTGTATACATTGTAAATATTGGCGCACCCTAAACCTGCGGCCAAACAAGCTTTGCGACATATTCAATGTTGTTTTTTGATCTTTCTCTCAGGGCCGCAACCGACCGCCCCAGCTCCACAGATATGCTCTCTCTATTGCGCCAGGCATCAGCAACCGCTCTGCTTATTGCTTCCGGTGCAAAACCACTCTGCGAAAAACAATTCTTTTGTGAGAGATCATCCATGAACATTTTTATTTTAGGATCATCCGAAACGGCTATTACCGGCACGCCCATCAAAGAGGCAAGGATAAGCCCGTGCAGTCTCTGGCTGACTACAATGTCCGAGCCTCTGATAAGCTCCTCAAGCTCACCCACGTTTTCCCACGCCATCACCCTGTGAGCCGCGCTTGTTAAACCGCTAACCTCTTTTATAAAGCCTTCGTCCAGGCCCTTATGGAACGACACGAACTGTACTCTTGCGGAAATGGCGCTGCTTACCGCGTCCGCCAGCCGCGCGAACGCTTTCGGGTCGCGCGCGTCGGAACTTCTCAGAACAAACGTCACCGCCGGATTCTCGTTAAACTTCTTCTTTAACTCTTCAGGCGCCAAAAATACGGGGTCCGCGGTCAAGGATATGTTGTCTGTATTCAAGCCGCATTCTTTCAGCGCCGCAAGAGAACCGCTCTCTCTGACTGTTATTTTGTCCGCCAGGTTAAGGACAACAGCCGCCACACGCCTGTTCACGGGCGACATGTTGTTTATCGTGACCGCGCAGACGTAAACTTTTTTAAAAAGCAATTTAGCGGCCAGTATCAGCGCCAAGTAATAGTAGAGGCTGAAACTGCTTGTCCTGTCCTGAAAAAGCCCACCGCCGCCCAATAATACCAGGCGGGACCAAAACAACGCTGACAGTACACAGAGCGGGTTCCACCTTTTAACTGCGCCTACATTGAACTGGAGCGACGTCTTTTCCGTGTCTCTAGAAAGCACTTTGATCGACACCTGCGGAAACTTCACTCGAAGCTGAGTTACCAGGTTTTCGAGTATCAATTCATCTCCGGCATTATTAAAACCGTAATAACCGCATATAAGAATTCTCATCCTCAATATTTCTTAATGAACAACTCTTCCCATGTGTAAGACCTGGCCAGCTTCAAAAAACCAACGACCACCATCCCACCCAGAAAGCCCAGGAAGATTCCATACAGGCTTCTGGAAAAAGAGATCCAGAAAGGCGTGTGGGCGTGAAGGAAAGTGTTAATGATGGACAACTGGCCTATGATCCCCAGCCAGATAACAAATTTCTTTCTATAGTAATAGCCGAGGAACAAGAGCGGTTGTCCTATCAGAAATTCTTTTGTCCTGGGCCTGACGACCAGAATGTCTTCCAGGAACTGCCTGATGGTTTTTTCGTAAGGAAGCGTGCCGGCAGAGTTGTTACCGGTGCGTAAGATCAGATAACCGATCACTGCGCTTACCAGAGCGAAGGCCAGCACGTGTTTTATCTTTATGTCCCGCTCGAAGAAATTCTTGATATCCTGCCACGGATAAAGAACTATGAGCGACAGCAACATCGTCGCGAGCATTATAGTCTTTATGCCCGGCACATCTATTATTTTCTGCATGTAATAATAATGATACAGTACTGAGGCGACAAAAACACCGCCGAGAAGGGTTATCGCGTTATGTGCGGCGAAGGAAGAGTAGCCACTTTTAAGGTTTCTGGCGAACATCAGGCCGAGCACGGGAAAAGCAACGGCGAAGATCAGGATCAGCAGAGGCAGGATGCCAAAAGGGTATTTCAAAGGATAGTCCGGCGACTTGGCCACCGCAAGCGCGTAGCCGTCTCTTTTCAGCTGCTGAGCCACCGAGCGCAGAAAACTGATATTGTCCTCTATATTTTTGTTAGCCGAAAAATGGAAGAGTATGAACCTGTAGCTCCTCTCGTTTACGGCGCGCATTATCCGCGCTATGTGGGAGTCGGTATCCGGGTCCAGGGTCACTTCTTCTGCGGGTACGGTGTGGCCCCTCACCAGCGTTTCAGGCGCCTGATTCAAAAATGCCTGCTCCCCTGAATAACTGAAAAATTCAAGGCTTATGTATTTAAGCCGGTTCTTCTTTACAAACTCGGAGAAATACAGCTCGTTGCCCGGGAAACCCGGCAGTTCTTTGTCATAACACATTACACCGGAAACACTATCCGGAACGGCCCATGAGAGGAGCCATTTCGGGCTCCCGTAATTCTTTATCCTGATTATCGAGTCAAAACCCAGTCCGGCAAGATACTTTATTTTTTCCTGCGAGAACCCGACCGGCATGCTCTCCGAGATCTGGGAAGGCACGAATTGATTGAATTTGAAGTTGATTATGCTGAAGTTCCCAAGCACGGACGTGTCGAAGTTTACCGAATACCTGTTCTTCAGCTGGAACGGAATCTGCGCCGTGAAATCGCCTTTCGGGATCACTATCGAGTTAGCACCCAATCTTGAGCCGGCGGACAGTATATCTAACACCCGCAGCCGCTCCTCTTCCTGCCCGGAAAAAAAAGCAGCCTTTCCCGTAGAGCCGAGAGTCAAAACAGTTTCTTCTTTTACCAGAGCGCTCTTTGCGCCGATCGCGGCCGCTCTTTTCAGGAAATCCTCAAAGCTGTAACCGTTCTGAGCGCAGAGGTCGTTGACCTCATCCACATCTAACGCTATCTCAACGTCCCTATTGCTTCTTTCATCATGAATTCTTTTTGGCAGCTGAAAAAGGATAAAGACGGAAACCAGCAGAAGAAGAGTGAACACAAATGAATCAAAATTGTCAAAAGGCTTCTTCGCGAAAAAATACACAAAACTTATCGTTCTTTTCATTCGGCTAGACCTCTTAAACCTGCTTCAAGATAATTTCCGGCAGATCTTTGTATGAGCCAGGATTAACTTCGGCGTCAGGCTCCTCAAGCTCAAAACCCTGCGGTAACACATTCCGCACGCCGTGGTTTATCCATACAGCCTTCATCCCGACCTTTTTCGCTCCCCATATGTCATCGAACAGATTGTCTCCGACGTATACCACGTTTTCCGGCCGGGTTCCGGCGGCCTTCAGAGCGGCGTTGAATATTTTTTTCCCGGGCTTACAGGAGCCGACATCGGAAGACAACACAATATTTTCAAAGTAGCGAACCAGATCGAATTTTATAAGTTCCGGCATCGTAAAAAGCCGCTGGCTGTTTGAGACCAGCACCAGACGAGCTTTGCCGTACAATGCTTCCAGCACGGCCTTCGTGTCTGGAAAAAGAGATATAAAGCGCGTCGTATGTATACGGAAAAGAAGCGCTGTCTCTTTGGCGACAGCTTCATCTTTAACGATCTTTTTAAAAACCCTGCCTATGTCGATGTCCGGATAAGTTTCGCGGTTCGGCTCCACCTCTTTCGCGATCGTTTCCCTGTAAACAGAATAGAACTCTCTGGCGTTTATCCTTATCCCTTTATAGCCGAGCCAGTCACAAACAAACTCATAGGCCCTGATATCTTCTTCGTCCGTCTTTATATCGATAAGCGTTTTGTAAATATCAAAAAAAACAATTTTCTTTTCTTTCATCGGCCCTTTGACTTTCCTTGCCCCTTGTCCCCTTCTACACGTAATAATCAAAATTCTTTTCCGTCCTGCTGTACCTTCTTATCTTGAAGATATGAGCGACAGACTTGGCGGGGTTAAGCTTTACGAAATTGCGCGGGCCGTTCCACAGATACCGCGTTCCATCAAGCAGGTCATGCACCTGATAAGGCTTGTTCTCCGAAAGCCCAAGTTTTTTCAGCGGCAGCTCCAGCCAGCCGGACTGAGCCCACTGCGGGTCAAGGTTGACCACCATCACCAGTATCTCTGAAAGATCTTCGCTGAACTTCGCGTAACAGACAAGGGAATCATTTTCTATCGGAAAAAACTCCAGATTGTTGTCGTACTGAAGCGCTACGCTGTTGTTCCTTATCTGATTGACTTTAGTGATGAAAGGGCTGATGCTGTTGGGAGAATCCAGGTCCCAGTCCTTGATCTCGTATTTCTCGGAATCCAGATACTCTTCACTGTTTACTCCCAGCGGCTTGCTGACGCACAGCTCGAATGCAGGGCCGTAAATACCGTAATTCGCGCCAAGGGTTGCGGCCAGTACCAGGCGTATTTTAAAAGCGTTGGCTCCGCCAAGCTGTAGGTACTCTGTCAAAATATCGGGAGTATTGGGCCAGAGGTTAGGCCTGAAATACTCTCTAACCTCGGTTCTCGACAGCTCGGTGAAATACTGCATCAGTTCCCATTTTGTGTTACGCCACGGGAAATAGTTGTATGACTGTGAAAAACCGATCTTCGCGAGCCTGTACATCAGTTTGGGGCGGGTAAAAGCCTCCGCCAGGAAGATCACGTCAGGATGTTCATTTTTGACTTCTCTTATCATCCATTCCCAGAACGACAGGTCCTTGGTGTGCGGGTTATCCACCCGGAATATGCGTATCCCGTGCTCTACCCAGAAATCCACTATACTCTTGAGCTCATCCCAGAGCCCGCGCCAGCTCTCTGTCTCGAAATCGACAGGATAAATGTCCTGATATTTTTTAGGCGGGTTTTCTGCGTACTGGATCGTACCGTCCGGCCGCTTGCGGAACCATTCCGGATGCTCTTTTACGTAGGGGTGGTCAGGAGAACACTGGTAGGCGAGGTCCAGGGCTATCGAGATACCTAGATCTTCCGCCTGCTTT
>CAZSIW010000168.1:0-5696 GCA_964606755.1 uncultured Elusimicrobiales bacterium
CTCGCGAAATTAAAAGCCGAATCAAGATATAATAATGTGAAGTGAAAAGCCGTCAATTTCGCGAACGTAGTGAGCAAATTTCGTCTTTTGTGTTCGGTTTCGTGAGCGCAGCGAGCAAATATCATCAATATTATGGAGCAGAAATATGAAAAAACATCTCATATTGTTGTCGGTAATCCTATTGCTGAGTACGATCTCTTTCGCCGCTATGATAAGGGAAAGCAATCATATTTCACTGCTGCTTGAGTCAGGGAATTTTACACAGGCTTCCCGTTCTATAGCGAAAGTGAACGATCCCTCGGAAAAATTCATGTGGGAAAGCAGGTTGTATTTTTATAAAGGAGATTACAGGTCCGCATACGATGAAATATCAAAGGCGCTAGAATATAAAACCACCAACCTGAAGTGGCAAAACCTTCAGAACTATTATTTGTATATTTCCCAGCTGACGGAAAACTATTCGGTTTTTACCAGCACGCATTTTGTTTTCAAAGCTCAGGGAGCGGATGTCCTGCTTGCTCCGTATGCGCTTGAGACTCTGGAGAAGGCTTACTCCGAAGTGGGGGCGGATCTCGGTTTTTATCCGGCCGACAAGGTGCTGGTCGAGGTTTACAACGACAAGAAATCTTTTTCCGCCGCTTCGACTCTGAGCGAGGATATTATCGAAAAGACCGGCACCGTGGGTATCTGCAAGTTCAACAGGCTTATGATACTTTCACCGCAGACGCTGCCTCTGGGATACAGCTGGCTGGACACGCTGTGCCATGAGTATACGCATTTTCTTGTAAACCACCTGTCCGGCGCGAAATGCCCGCTGTGGCTGCACGAGGGGATCGCCAGGTACCATGAGACGCGTTGGGATAATATAGAACCGGATATACTGAACCAGGCTGCCCAGAATATCCTTTACGAGGCACGGAAGAAAAAACAGTTCATAACGTTTAAAAGGATGTCGCCTTCGCTGGTCTATCTCAAAAACCAGCAGGAGATAATGCTTGCGTTCACAGAGGTCTCCATCGCGGTAGACCTGATGAAAAAGAAATACGGGAATGACGGTGTCACAAGGCTTCTCGTAAATATGTCGCGTTATAACGAGGATAAGGCTTTCAAGCAGACCCTTGGTGTATCGATGAACAGTTTTCAGAATGAGCTGAGCGGATATATCAACAGGCTTAAGCTCGAAAGATCAATGGGAGCCCTGACCGAGGACGTGAACTTCAATAAGACCGCCGACGATCAATTCGTCGGCGCCGACGCCAGGGGCAGCATAAGGCTCGGCGACAAGATGAGGGAGATAAACCGTTTCGATGCCGCGCTTGTAAACTACAAGAATGCGCTCGCGGCCGAACCATCGAACCCTCTAATTCTTTTAAAGATCGCTAGGGCCTGCCTAGGCATAAACGATTATGAGGAAGCGGTAAAATACCTTAAACTTGCAATAGAGAAGAACCCGCATTATGTCACGCCTTACGAGGTTTTGGGCGAGATATACGCCACGAAGAAAACCTTCGTGGAGGCCTGCAAAGCTTATAACCAGGCGCTGGCCATTAACCCGTTCAATCCGATAACCCACAGGAACCTCGCTGTTTGTTACGGCGCTTTGAACGATTTCGAAGGTGTTGAAGTAGAACTGAAGGCGGCTTATGTTTTAAACCCCGAGGACACGGAATTGAAGGTATTGCTCGAAAATATTATGACCAGAAAAAAAGCTGGCAATTTGCCGGATGGAACCTCTCCAAAAATAAGGGAATAAATGATGCAAATTATTCCTGATGCAAACTGTCTACAAGGTGTTTTGCTGACGGTTGCGAGCTGATGGCTGATAGCCTGTTTTGGCACTTGCGTTGGATTAAATATTGTGCTATTATAAAAAAATGTCAATGTCAAAACTTGAGGAAATCGCCTGCCCATGCGGGGAAGTCTTTGAGGCCGAGCTCTGGAACTCTATAGACGCGTCCAGTGATCCTGAACTCAAAGAGGCCCTTGTATCAGGGGAAATAAACGTAGTATGCTGCCCCAGATGCAGGGAGATATTCCACGCGGAGCATTTTGTCCTTTACCACGATTCTCAAAATGGGATCCTTGCATTCGTTTATCCGTCCGGTTTTGTAGCGCAGAAGGAACACTGGAGAAAAAAGATGGCGGCTGATTTTAAGAGGGCCGTAGATGGTTTGCCTCCGGGACAGTCGATAGACTATGAGCCTGTTCTCCTTTTCGGGCTCGACGACCTTGTGGAGTTGATACGCGAAGATGACGAAGCGAACGACGAATCAAAGATACTCGAATACATCGCTGAGGATATAGGCGTTGGAATAGTTTATCTGGATCCATGTAAGGCCCGTGCTAAGAAGATGCCGAAGATAATCCCGCACAGCGGGAAATCGGCGGATATAAGCCGTGCGGAGGTGCTGGGCGGGCTGAAATTCCTCCTGCAGGAAAATCCGAATCTGGAATATTATAGAAAGCTGTGCGACCGTGTCGAGAATGACCGCGCCTGGTGTCTCGATAAGAAACTTATAAAAAACACGAAAAAGAAAACCTCAAGGTGAGACCATGACCAAGAAGATAATGGTGATCGACGATGAGCCGGAACTTGTGAACATGATGGTGCGTTCTCTGGTGGGCCACGGATATCTGGTCTGCGTGGCGTACGAAGGATTCGACGCCATTAAGGTCGCTCACGAAGAAAAGCCGGACCTTATACTGCTCGATTACAGGATGCCCGCAGGAAGCGGTTTGAGCGTGTTCCAGGGGCTCAAGATGTCCGAGTTCACCTCCAGGATCCCTGTAATATTTGTGACGGCTTACCCTCTCGACGACGTGAAGAAGAAAGCTCTGGATATGGGCGCGGCCGCTTATATCCTTAAACCTTTCGAAATGAAAGACCTCATCGCCAAGATTGAAGAAGTGCTTCCTCAAAAATGAATACGCTAGATATCTCAGCCCTGCCGAAAGAATTTAAGATCATATCTAAAATAGCGAACGGCCTGAAACTCAAAGCCTATCTTGTCGGCGGGCCCGTACGTGACCTGCTGATGAGCAAAAGGGTCCTGGACCTTGATATTATGGTCGAGGGCGACACACAGAGGCTGGCGCGGGCAGTCGCAAAAAAGCTGAACGCAGAGCTCGTAAGCCATCCGAGGTTCGGCACTTTTGTGTTGAACGGGAAAGGATCGATCAGCGTGGATTTTGCTACGGCGAGGCAGGAGTCTTATCCGAAAGCTGGGAGCCTGCCGGTAGTGAAATTTGCAACCGTGGAAAAAGACCTCTCAAGGCGCGATTTTACGATAAACGCCATGGCGTTCGGCATCAGCGGCGAAGACAAGGATATAATAATTGATTATTTCGGCGGAATGGATGATCTGAAAAAGAGGATGTTGCGGGTCCTGCACAAGAAAAGTTTTTTGGACGACCCTACAAGGATATTCAGGTTAGCGAGGTTTCACTCAAGAGGGTTCAGTGTAGATGCTGAGACATTAAAGCTCGCAAAAAAACATATAAACGGCATAATGAACATATCCCGTGAGCGGGTGCGGGAGGAGCTTAAGGCTGTTCTTACCGAAAAGCACGCGGAAGAAGCACTTAAGTTTCTTTATGACTTGGGCGCGATGCGATCAGTCTCAAGATCAATAGTAATTGACGAACGGATCTCGGGGATTTCGGGGTTAAGGACGCTTGCGGAAAAGTTGTGCCTGCTTTTCGGCGGCTCGCCGGCCAGAGCAAAAGAGATACTCAATGATCTGAGGTTTGAGCGACAGGTGAAAACCACGGTAAATAACCTGCTTTCCGGACGTCAGAAAAAAAAGGTCATATCGGGCAGAGACCTCATAAAACTCGGCTACGCTCCGGGAAAGCAATTTAAAAAAATCATTGACGCGGTAGAATCAAGCGGCATAAAATCCTATCAAAAAGCGGTAGGATTCGTGATTGACAACTTTCCTCAAAAAAGATAAAATTGTTCTCGGTTATCAGCTTTCAGTTAATCAGCCAGAGACGAAGTATCATCAGTTTTGAGCTGAGGACTGAAAGCTATTTTTCTGATTAGAAAAGTATTTGATATTAAAGGAAAAAATGGGTTTTTTAATACAATTACCTGTGCTGCTTTTCTCGGTTATACTGCATGAGGTAGCGCACGGCTGGGTAGCTGAAAAGTTCGGTGATGACACGGCTCGCGTGATGGGGCGGTTGACCTTTAACCCCATACCGCATATTGATCTTTTCGGAACGATACTGTTGCCCGCTCTGGCCCTGATGACGGGCGCGCCGATGTTCGGTTGGGCAAAACCAGTGCCCGTGAACCAGTACAGGCTCAACAACCCAGACAGGGACATGATCTGGGTCGCTCTTGCCGGCCCCGGTTCGAACCTTCTTCTCGCCTCAGCAGCTGCTTTCGGCATGTGGATAATGAGAACATTTTCCATTGGCTCCGAATCCGTGGCTTTCTCGCTTTACGAACTCCTGAGGCTGACCGTTGTGATAAACGTTATACTGCCTGTTTTCAACCTTTTCCCGATACCTCCTCTTGACGGCAGCAGGGTCGTTCACGGCCTGTTGCCTTCAAAGCTTGCCTACCAGTATTCCCAGCTCGAATATTACGGGTTTTTCATAATCATAATCCTGCTGTCGACAGGAGTCCTGTGGAGACTGCTGGGGCCCGTGGTGAATTTTATATTGTTGAGTTTGGGCGCGGGAATGTAGCGGCAGAGAATAGAGAACAGAGAAAAGGGTAAAGGGAACAGGGAAATACAAAATGGCAAAAAAAAGAATATTGTCAGGCATGAGGCCCACCGGGAAACTTCATCTTGGACATCTGTTCGGAGCGCTCGACAACTGGGTAAAGTTCCAGGACGAGTACGAGTGTTACTATATGGTAGCCGATTGGCACGCCCTGACAACTGATTTTGAGAACACTTCCAAAATACCCGAGAATATCAGGGAGATGGTGATCGACTGGCTTGCGGTCGGCCTTGACCCTGAAAAAAGCGTTATATTCAAACAGTCGGATATATACGAGCACGCGGAACTGCACCTTATTCTTTCGATGATAACCCCTCTTGGATGGCTGTTCAGGTGCCCGACTTACAAAGAGCAGCTCAAAGAGGTGACAAACAAGGACCTGCACAATTACGGGTTCCTGGGTTACCCTGTGCTTCAGGCTGCCGATATCATGGTATACAAGGCTAACGCGGTGCCTGTAGGCGAGGACCAGCTGCCTCACATTGAGCTCACAAGGGAAATATGCAGGCGTTTCAACGGTTTTTTCGGAGACGTCCTCGTTGAACCACAAGGAATACTCACAAAATCCGCACGCGTGCCGGGAATTGACGGAAGGAAAATGTCAAAGTCCTACGGCAACGCGATAACGCTTTCCGAGGACCCAGAATTGATAAAGAAAAAGGTGTCCATGATGTTCACCGATCCTCTTAAAATGAGGGCCAACGACGCGGGCCATCCAGAGGGATGTATTGTGTTCGCTTTCAACTCCCTCTACAGTCCTGGACAAGATGAAGCAAGAGCGCAGGAATGCAAAGATGGAAAGAGAGGGTGTGTTGCCTGTAAAAAGCAGCTTTCCGAGGTGCTTTCTATTGCCCTTGCTCCACTGCGCGAAAAAAGAGAAGCTATTTTGAAGAAAAAGAATATGGTAGAAGATGTGCTTGAGAACGGCAGGAAAAGAGCAAAAAAAACCGCCCAGGAAA
>CAZSIW010000169.1:0-5570 GCA_964606755.1 uncultured Elusimicrobiales bacterium
CTGGTTGACACAACGCCGCCAATCGTAGCTAACAACCAGGCTCCTGACCCTGTATGGCACAACTCAGGCGGACAGAGTTACAACGTCAACTTCTACGACTCCGGCGGCTCCAACATTGATAATTTCCAGTACACCGCTTACAGCGGGCCCGGCATGACAGGAACCCAGATTGCCGGCTGGACAAACGCCATGGATTCACTCAACGTGAATTCCTATACCACGCCATGGTCTGTCAATTTCAACGCTCTTGCCAGCACACAGAACTTCATCTCTGTCAGGGTTTATGATTACGCTGGCAATATCAGCACGGGCACAACCGACGCTTTCTACGTCTTAAAAGATACAACCCCTCCAGCGGCGATAACAAACCTTTCTGCTTCCGGAACAGGCCAGCCGACAGGCACGGTCAACCTTACCTGGACAGCTCCGGGTGATGACGGTACTTCCGGCGGCTCCGCGGCGTCGTATCTCGTTATGTATTCTACGTCTCCAATAACACAGTCTAACTGGAACAATGCAACACCGTTTGTCAATAACTGGACTCCATCAGCCCCTGGAGTGTTCGAGTCAAACAGGCCGGTCACAGGCCTTAACCCACTCCAACAGTACTATTTCGCGGTAGAAACCGTAGACAAAGCACAGAACACAGCTACTATATCTAACTCCCTGGCCAGCCCTGTTTCGCCCGGCGCGGATACAGCCCCCGGCCCGATAACAAACCTCACGGGCAGCCCCGGAAACATACCGGGAGAAATTATGCTTACATGGACGGCTACCGGACGCGATGGTTACACAGGCACAGCCAGTAGTTATACTCTCTGCTGGAGCTATACGCCCATAACAAATATAGGCCTGTTTAACAGCGCCACAATTTATGTCCAGTCCTGGGTTCCCCAGAGCGCCGGAAATACCGAAGTTTATTACGTTGAAAACTTCACGCCCGGTCCTACGTACTATTTCTGCATGACGGCCCAGAACGCGGCTGGAATGTCATCGACTATTTCAAACAGTACCGCCACTGTGGCCCAGGCGGAACAGGGAAGAGACGGGGTGTTGGTGTGGGGCAAAGCCGCGAAAGCTTACCCTGAATTCAAAACCTGGAGCAGCACAAACACAGCCTGGGGTCCGCTTCAGAATGGCACAACGACCGCCGCAACCGTGACTTCGATATACTGGGCAAGGGAAAAAGCCTGCCCTATAATGAACCAGAAGATATCTGTCATGCTTACATACACCGGTTCTCTGGGTTCTATTTACGCTCAACTGTGGGACGGCACCGCTCAGGCATGGAACTCATCCTCTCCTTTCGGCCTGCTTACAGGGGCTAACAACATTACAGTAACTTACAAATGTTTTGATGTAGCCTACGAGCAGCTATCAGGAAGAGCTCTTATTGTCTACTATAACGGGGTGACAGGACAGGTCAACTATCTAGTCTATTCTTCTACAGCTCAGGCGCAAGTTGCATCAGGCTCTCTGAACCTGCCGGTTACAGGGGTTGTAAGGTATATAAGGCTTCAGCCCCAGATGGGATCGAACAAGATAATGATGGTTACTTCTAATGCAACTCCGGATATCATGGCACAGGCATGGGACGGCAGTAACGGCGGATGGGTCACATCCAGTTCGACAACTTTAACAACCACGGGATCCATAGCCACAAGAGAAGTATTCGACATAGCATGGGAATCGCAGAAGGGCAGGGCAATGGTAATGTGGGGGGATACAGCAACAGGAAAAAGGCTGTCATATTCCATGTGGTCTTCTACCGCTTCACAATGGGTTGTCGTGTCGTCAAACACACAAAACCCCGGGGCCAACGCGACATTTATTTCACTGGCAGCTGACCCGAATTCAGATGACATAGCCGTCAATGCAAGATGCGGCGCAAGATGGGATACCAGAATGTGGTACAACTCAAGCTGGTTTATCCCGCCTACGGAAAATACAACTGTACAGAACTCAAATATGAGGTCAATTGATGTCGCCTGGGAACCTAACTCAAGCAAGGCCATTTTCGTTGCGGTCGGGGCAAGTTCCACAAGTTTCAGTTATGCCGCATGGAACCAGGCAAACGGATGGTTCGACCCGGTTCAAGGAACACCTCTAATCGGAGATTCTCTTGTAAACGCTCCGCAAGATTCTTCTTTCTCTTTCTCCGGCATAATTCAATGTTTAAGGCTGATACCTGACCCGAACATAAACCAGGTAACGCTGTTGGGTTCTGACGCGACCTCTTCGCTGTACTCAAGGCTATGGACAGGATCAGGCTGGACAAACGGTGTTAAGCATGAAACAAGCCTTGCAGGGACAACCGCGTATGAAGGATTTGCCTTTGACTCCAGCAAGCAAAACAATATTCCGCCTGTAATATCTGACAATCAACCGGGCGACAACACATGGAGGACTTCTAACACAGGCACTTATAATGAGGGTTTTACAGCTGAAGGGAGCAGCCCGACATTAGCGTATTTTGAGATACAGATAACCACCATGACCGGCAGTGGTGCAACCCCTATAATGCCTTGGACTTCACAGGCTTCAATAACTCCAATTAGCGGAGACCCTAGTTTCCCGGGTCCATGGTCTATTTCCCAATCAACTTTCAATGCGCTGATACAAGGGACGAACTATGTTTCTCTCAGGGTCTGGGACACAGCTAAAAATGCAACCGTGCTTACAGACGCTTTTTACATACTTAAGGACACCGTGCCGCCTACGGCTCCTGTGCTTTTATTGCCGACTACTAACACGATCACGACAAACACATCGCCTTACCTGGACTGGAGCAATTCAACCGATACTGTTTCGGGTATCAACAATTACCAGGTGCAGGTTTCGACAAGCCCGGCCGATTTTGTGCCGACTGTGTATTCCGGCCAGTTCACTACGTCCCAAAGCACTGTAAGCGTAACTCTAAATTCAGACAAATACTACTGGAGGACTAGAGCGGAAAACAACGCCGGGCTGTATTCAAGTTATTCTTCAACATATTCGTTTATTGTTGACGTGTTGCCGCCTACAATAACAAACAACGTTACCGGTGATTATACCTGGCGGACATCCTCGGGCACAACCTACAACGTTCAGTTCTTTGACCCACTTTCAATAAACAGCATCCCGTTAAGCGGGCTGGCAACCGCTTATTATGAGGTCTTCACTTCCAGCGGGCTTGGCGGGGTGCAGCTCATACCTTTAACATCAATCACTCCACAGCTTGCGCCGCAAACTACTTACTATCAAACACCCTGGCCTGTAACGAACTTCGGCCTGCTCCAGAACGGTACCAACTACGTAACGGTGCAGGTTGTCGACCTCGCTGGCAACACCTCTACATGGATAGACGCTTTCTTTATCATGAAAGATACTCTTGCGCCAACGGTTCCGACCCTTTCTTCTCCTTTGAACGGTTCACTTAACAACACGCCTTCCATAAATTTTTCATGGAACGCGTCCAATGACTTTATTTCCGGGCTGACAGGTTATGAGATATATCTTTCGACAAGAACTGATTTTGCAGTTTTCACTTCTTCACAATTTACTACAGGAATAACACAGCAGTTTACCGTGCCTTACCAGGGGAATTTCTGGTGGAGAGTGAGAGCTAAAGATACAGCCGGCCTTTATTCTGTCTGGAGCTCCACTTACATGGTGATAGTAGACACTCAGCCGCCATCAATGGTTTCTCTTATCAGCCCGTCTAGCGGAACCATTACGAATAACCAGGAACCGCTTTTTGGCTGGTCTGCTTCCACCCCGGGCACAGCGCCTGTCCAGTATTATTCGCTTAACGTATCAACCGACCCGTATTTCGGGGCGCTCAGCATCAGCGCCCAACCGACAACCACATATTTCCAGCCTTCGCAGCCGCTTGCCACCGGACAGTATTTCTGGCGAGTCGACGCTCAGGACACAGCAGGCCTTTATTCGCAGTGGACTTCTACATGGTCAATAATTATTGATACGTTCACGCCTGTGATCCAGAACAACATGGCTGGCGGCGACCTTGTTTGGAGAAATTCCGCTAAACCTTCCGGATACAACATCGTGTTTGGAAACAACCCGGGATTTTTTATATACCTCAGCAGCGTAGAATACGAGGTGCACACAATGCCTGGCGAGGGCGGAGCGGCAACTATCCCATGGCAAACGATAACGAGTTCTTACACGCCTTATTCATTCGCTATCTCTACTTCAGTGCCGCTGAACCAGTCCGCCTATCCGGATTTAACATATCCAAACAATATGGGTGTAAACTTCGGCCTGCTTACAAACGGGACAAACTACGTCTCTGTGCTCACGACCGATCTCGCGGGCAACACATCAACGTGGATAGACGCTTTCGTGATACTTAAAGATATTACCGCCCCTTCTATCACTAACCTTGTTTCGGGCGATTATTCCTGGCGCAACTCGTCTGGAACGGCCTATAACGTATCTTTCAACGACACAGGAGGCTCAAACCTGTCAAAGTTCCAGATAATGGCTTCGACATCAACAGATGGTTCAAGCCCTATCATAGGGTGGACGGACGAGGTGACAGGCATAAATTCCGCGTCTTATAACACCCCCTGGTCGTTGACCTCATCACAGTTCAATGCCCTCTATAACGGCTCAACGAACTATATTTCCGTTGCGGCCACCGATCTTGCCGGCAATACATCAACATGGATGAACGCTTTCTTCATTTTAAAAGACACTATCCCGCCATTATGTGTTGATAACGAAACAACCAGCAGAGGATGGCTTACATCAGACCCCGGCGCGGTCTGGAACGTCAATTTCTATGACCCGCCTTTCCCGGGCAGAAACCCCGGCTGTTCAGGTTTAAGCTATATCCAATACAGGGTCTTAACATCAACTGGCGGATACACAAACTGGGTATCCATATCAACATCATCATTGAATAGCACAACGTTCTACACGACCCCTTTCCCGATAAACTTTAACAGCCTTCCGGGCGGATATAACTACGTAGACGTGATGGCAGCCGACATGGCAGGCAACACAACATTCTACTACGATGCTTTTGTGGTGCAGAAAGACACTTCAATGCCGGGCGTCTCGATAAACCTCAGCACGGCTGCTATAACTTGGATAAATACAGCTCAAACTTACAACGTAGGTTTTTACTCAGGAGGCCCGAACAGCCTTAACTCCATCCAGTACTCGGTATACACCGGCCCTCTCCTGACTGGCGCCACGCAGATACCTTGGACAAACATCGTCACACCACCCGTGAACCAGCCTGCTTATACTACCCCATGGCCGGTCAATTTCTCAGCCCTGCAGGATGGCGGCACAAACTATGTCAGCCTCAGGGCATGGAATACCGTAGGCAGCACAACTACCATAATAGACGCTTTCAGGATATTTGTGGACGTCAACAACCCGACCATCGTGGTGCCGATCCCGGGTCTTGACACGGTGTGGCGCTCATCGCCGGCCGCGGGAGGTTACACTACCCAGTTCTTTGATACGCCATACAACGGATCAGGGCTTGAGAATTTTGAGCTTCAAATCGCTTCCGGCACTTACGGCACAGGCGCAATATATCAGGCATACGGTTC
>CAZSIW010000170.1:0-5568 GCA_964606755.1 uncultured Elusimicrobiales bacterium
ACATAATGTTTTTTAAAGAGAGGGATTTTGATATGATCGGTATCGGGCCGTTCATACCGCACTCCAGCACGGAACTCTGCGACGCAAGCCCGGGTGACGTGGAGCTCACGCTGAAAGTCGTCGCGGCGACGAGGATATGCCTGAAAAACTCGCACATACCCTCAACGACGGCCCTGGGCAGTATAAAAAAAGACGCGGATTTCAGGATCGAGGGGTTGAGGTGCGGCGCGAACGTGCTTATGCCCAACTTTACTCCCCAGCCGTACAGAAAGTTTTACGAGATATATCCGAACAAAAAGTGTATCGACGAAAAGGCCGGGGCCTGTTCATTTTGCATGGAAGATATGGTAAAATCTATCGGCAGGCACATAGACTATTCGGTAGGAGACACGCTTAAAGCGAGGTAAGAAATGAAAAGAGCGATAGTGTTTGCTGTCTCAGCAGTGTTGTTGTTTTTGTCGGGGAACCCGGCAATTGCTTCAAATCTTGTTACGCGGACGGGGGGTAAAATGGATAAGAAGATACTGGTGGTTTATTATTCGAAGACAGGGCATACCGAGCGGGTGGCGAAGGATATCGCGTCGGGGTTGGGCGCGGACACGGAAAAATTGATAGATAAGAAGGACAGGAGCGGATTTTTAGGTTATATTATGGGCGGCAGGGACGCCGCGAAGAAAAGGACAACGGAGATAGAAAAACCTCTCAAGAACCCAAAGGATTACGACGTGGTCATAATAGGCACGCCCGTGTGGGCCTGGAACATGACGCCCGCTGTCAGGACATACCTGAGCGCTTACAAGAACGATTTTAAAAACGTCGCCTTCTTTACGACAGCCGGTGGAACAAAGCCGGAGAAGATAGTAAGATCCATGGAAGACCTGGCCGGGAAAAAAGGCCTGGGCTACGTAGGGTTTGTCCAAAAAGAGCTCAAAGACCAGGACGTATATTCGAACAAGCTCAGTGATTTTTTCAAGCTGTTCAAATAGACAGGCGCCATTGATTTCCGCGTTCTAAAATTGTATTTTATAGTCAAGGTCTGATCGGACAAGGAGAAAAACATGCTAGGATTAGGATTTCAGGAGATCATTGTAATTCTTGTGATAGGGCTTGTGTTGTTCGGTTCTTCAAAACTCCCCGAGATGGGAAAGGCTTTGGGCAAATCAATACGCGAGTTCAAGAAAGCGTACCAGGGTGAAGATGAAAAGCCCAGTCTGGAGAACCGGGAAGATGGAAAAAAAGGAGCCTGAGAAATTCTTAAGCATTGTAGGACATCTGGAAGACCTCAGGTGGACTATAATCTCCAGCCTCATCTATGTTCTGTCCGGAACCGTTATCTGCGCCGTGTTCTGCACGCAGCTCCTTAATTTTGTAAAGATACCTGCGAAAAACCTCGTTACGTTCATAGTCACCAAACCGACAGAGACGATAATAGTCTATTTCAAGCTGTCCATCTACCTCGGGGCTGTCATCAGCCTGCCCTTCGTCATACACCGGTTGTGGCGTTTTGTAAGGCCCGCGCTGGGCGAGTCTGCTCCCAAAAAAATATATATCTGGTTCGTCAGTGTGTTTGCGCTCTTTATACTGGGCACGATATTTACCTACTACGTGCTTCTGCCGTTCGCGCTCACCTTTTTGATCAACATATCCAAAGAAGTCGCGGTGCCTATGTTCTCGCTTAACAGCTACGTCTCGTTTGTGCTGGCGCTCCTCGTGGCCGGCGG
The DNA here is from genome assembly GCA_964606755.1 of uncultured Elusimicrobiales bacterium. Classification (GTDB taxonomy): domain Bacteria; phylum Elusimicrobiota; class Endomicrobiia; order Endomicrobiales; family CAZSIW01; genus CAZSIW01. The sequence continues at coordinate 1,722 of CAZSIW010000170.1, forward strand.
CATCACGTTCGAGATGCCGGTGGTAAGCGCATTCCTGACGAGCGTAGGAATGCTTACTCCCGCGTTCATGAGAAAGAAATGGAGAGAGGCGTACTTCGCCATGGCGGTGTTCGCCGCGGTCATCACGCCTACGACAGACGTGTTCAACATGCTGCTTTTTTTCATGCCGATGCTCGCGCTCTATGAGTTCAGTATATTTACTTCATACCTGGTGCTGAAACGATCGAAACATTTGCCGGAGGATTACAATGTTTGATTTCTCCATCATCGAGAAAATTTTTGAGAAGAAGTTTTCCCGCAGAAGTTTTGTGAAGCTGGTAGCCGCTCTTTTCGCGCTCACGGCATTTTCGTCCAAAAAAGCGAAGAGCGTGTTTGCAAAGGAAACCGAATATCTCGAGCCGAGAAAGAAAAGACAGGTCGCTACTGCCTGCGATGCGGTCGTCGCGAAAGGCAAAAACGCTGCGGCAATAACCAGGAAGGCGATAGAGGAGCTCGGCGGCATGGGCAGGTTCGTGAAAAAAGGCGACACCGTTGTGGTAAAACCGAACATCGGATGGGACAGGGTTCCAGAGCAGGCGGCTTGCACGAATCCGGACGTTGTGGCAACCATAATAAAGATGTGTTTTGAGTCAGGCGCGAAAACTGTGAAAGTGTTCGATTACACCTGCAACGCCTGCGAGCGCACTTACAGGAACAGCGGGTTGTTCGACGCCGCCAAAAAGGCCGGCGCTACGGTTTCTTACGTGGCCGACTGGAAGTTCATCCCAGGGCGCTTTCCAAAGGGCAGCCCGATGGAAGACTGGAGCATGTTCAGGGACGCGGTCATGTGCGACTGTTTTATAAACGTTCCCATAGCAAAGCACCACAAACTGACCCACCTTACTCTCGGTATAAAAAATCTCATGGGCGTTTGCGGCGGCTCGCGCGGGAGCATGCATTGGGGCATAGCCGACAAACTCGCCGATGTCTGCGGTTTTATCAATCCGGATCTGACGGTCGTTGACGCCTACAGGATACTTTTAAGGAACGGGCCGCTGGGCGGCGACCTAAATGACGTCGCCGAGAAAGACACAGTGATAGCAAGCGCGGACCCGGTGTTGGCCGACTCGTATGCCACGACCCTTTTCGGCCTGAAGCCGGAAGATATAGGCTACATCAACGCCTCAAGCAAGAAAGGCCTGGGTAACATGAACCTCTCGAGAGCGAACATAAGACAAGTGATGGCGTAACTACAGTTGGCCAGTTAACCGGTTCGCCAGTGCACCAGTTGGATGAGGTTCGCTGTTAACTGGCCAACTGGTCAACAGGTTAACTGTTATTTTAAAATGGTGTAAACATGCTGGTAATTTTGCGAAGGTCATTACAGACTATATTCTTTTTATTCCTCGTCTATGTCATTTGGGTGACAAAAGATCCGCTCGATTTTTTTGTAAATCCTTCATATTATTTCAAGCTGGACCCCTTCGTGATGTTTATCACCTCAATAGCGGAGCGGCTTGTGCTTCCCGGTATTGCGCTGGCCCTGCTGACGATAGTCATTACAGCTATTTTCGGACGGTTTTTCTGCGGCTGGTTCTGCCCGCTGGGCGCGGTGATGGATTTCTGGGCGTGGATATTAAAGGCCTTTAAATTCAGGAAGTTCAGGGAGGGCGAACCGAGCAAGTCCGTGAACGTGAAATACGTTATACTCGGAGTCGTCTTTATTTTCTCTTTCATCGGTATCCAGATCGCCTGGGCGCTGGACCCGATAGCTGTTTTCGTCAGAACATTCTCTTTCGATTTTCACCCGTGGGTTAACAGCCTCGTGAACGCCGCCTTCGCGAAATCAATGGTTTTGCTGGGCTACCCCGCCTGGCTTGATTCCGCATTCAACTGGCTGGACCAGACCATCTTGTCGGCAAAAGTTCCGGTGTTCCCGCACTCCTTCGCGATACTTGCTCTTTTTGTTTTCATATTGGCCACCGTACTTATAAAGAGGCGGTTCTGGTGCAGGTACGTCTGCCCGCTTGGCGGCCTGCTGGCGGTTTTCGCGAAACTCGCCCCGTACAAAAGAGTAGTGCGGTCATGCAGGGAAAACTGTTCTCTGTGCAGCCAGGTCTGCAGGATGAACGCGATAACCGAAAGCAACACCTATATAAAACAGGAATGTATCCTGTGCATGGACTGCACGAGGCTGTGCCCGAACCAGGACTCGTCCTTCTCGTTCCGGCCTGCAGAAGCGGCGGTTGAGGGCCCGGCCCCCGACAAAATGTCCGGAATATCGAGGTTTGATTTCCTTGTCTGGATAACGGGGATTATGCTGCTCCTGACCGGGTTCTCGAAAAAACAAGAAGAAAAAAACGATATGCCGTTCAGGACAAAGCCGGTCGTGCGGCCTCCGGGAGCGTTGGACGAACCCGAGTTCGTCAAAAGGTGTATACGCTGCGGCAACTGCATGAAGGTGTGCATAACGAATGTTTTACAGCCATGCGTTTTTGAGAGCGGGTTGGACGGTATCTGGACGCCGCGGCTCGATATGAACATCGGTTATTGCGAGAACAGGTGCAACCTCTGCACAAGGGTCTGCCCAACCGGCGCTATAAAAAAGCTGGAGGTAGAAGATAAGGTCGTCTACAGGCTGGGGACGGCTTACATAGATCACAACATCTGTGTGCCGTGGTCAAAAGGGGAGAACTGTCTCGTGTGCGAGGAGCACTGCCCGGTGCCCAGCAAGGCGATAAAGGTGATTAAAGAAAATAGAGCCGGCAAAGACGTGATGCTGCCCATTATAGACGCCGATCTGTGTATCGGCTGCGGTATCTGCCAGCATACCTGCCCCACAAGGCCGAAAAGGGCTGTGACAGTAATACCATAAATCAGGTGTCAGGTTTCAGGTGACAGGTTTCAGGTACGGCAACAGCAAACCTTCTATTCTCACCTGTAACCTATAACCTGTCACTAGATTTTGATCGGAGGAACAATGCCCAAGACTAAAAGAGATATCATCAAGATAGACGAAGACAAGTGTAACGGCTGCGGCATGTGTATAGTGGCCTGTCCTGAAGGGGCTCTCAAGATCGTTGACACGCCAAACGGCCCGAAAGCGAGGCTTGTGAAAGAGAATTTCTGCGATGGGCTTGGCGCGTGCCTCAAGGATTGTCCCCAGGGCGCTTTAACTGTGATCAAGGGAACTGCCGACGAGTATGACGAGGACGGTGTCATAAAACACATCAAAAAGACCGCTCCCGGAAAGTTGGAACAGCACATGGCTCATCTGAAAGCTCACGAAAAAGAGATGAAGGGCCACACCCAGGGGCAGGCCTGCGGTTGCCCGGGTTCAGCGGCGGCTTCGTGGAAAGAAAACGACAAGGACGAAGCCCGCGCCAAAAGATCAGCCGTTGCCGGTTCCCAATTGAGGCAGTGGCCGGTTCAGCTGATGCTGGTAAACCCAGAGGCGGATTATTTTAAACACGCCGACCTGCTAGTCGCGGCCGACTGCGTGCCTTTTTCTTTCGCGGATTTCCATTCGGAGTTCCTGCAGGGCAAGACGCTCGTAATGGGCTGTCCCAAGCTTGACGACGTAGAGGTTTACAGGGAAAAACTGACCCGGATATTCAAGCTTAACGATATCAAGAGCGTTACCGTTGTGCACATGGAAGTCCCGTGTTGTTTCGGGCTGGAGAGTCTTGTAAAAAGCGCAATAGCCGAATCAGGTAAACGCATACCGTATTGCAAGTCCGAGATAAGTATTCAGGGCAAGATCAAGTGATATCCAGCCGGTGGCTCGAAAAATGTGTTTTAAAAATGTAAAATAAGACCTGTCCTTAAAGTAGCAGGGAGGTCAAACATGGCTGGACACGCCTGCGGT
>CAZSIW010000171.1:0-5550 GCA_964606755.1 uncultured Elusimicrobiales bacterium
CTTTCTCTCTGATATTTGGCCCTTACAGCGTTCAAGGTCTCATTAGCAATTATTTTTTCAGTCTCCCAAAGGTCCTTAAGAACGTTATCTGGGTCGATATTTACGGGCCCGCTCAACGAGGTCATCACGCCGGCCTCATAGTCAAGCGGCTTTTGAATTTCGTCTCTCTTATCTTCTTCCATGGCGACCCCTCTCAAAAACGATCATCAAGACTCTGCTGATTTCGGAGGAGGGTTTATTTCTTCATCACCCACCTCCAGGCCCTTTATAATATCCATCTGCTCGTTATTTTCTTCATGTTTGACTATGTCTATAGGCAGCCGCACTGTAAAGGTAGCGCCCTTGTTCTCACCGTCGCTTTTTACAATTATCTCGCCGCGATGCCTCTGTATGATCCCGTAGCTGATGGTCAATCCAAGCCCCGTTCCCTTCCCGACCTCTTTTGTTGTGAAGAAAGGATCGAAAACGTGGTCGATATTAACCTTTTTTATACCCTGTCCAGTATCGGTGAAACTTATATCCATCATATTTTTATCGATAATATTCACCGCGATAGTCAGCTTGCCGCCTTCAGGCATAGCGTGTATCGCATTATTGATAATATTAAGAACAACCTGCTGAAGGTGTCCGGCGCTCGCGGTTATGTCCGGCAGTGGATCAGGGATATCTTCCTCGATCTGTATTTTTTTCGAGCTCATCTCGCTTCGTGTAAACGAGAGTGACTCCTCTATCAGTTCCGCCATATTCGTGGATTGGAATTTGTAGTTCTTCTCCCTGGCAAAATCAAGCAGGGCGCGCACTATCATCCTGCAGCGCTGTGCTGCATTTTCTATTTTTTCGACCGTGCTCCTGTAGGGACTGTCCTGTGGAAGTCTCTCAAGCAGCAACTGCGCCTGCCCAAGAACTCCGGTCAGAGGGTTGTTTATTTCGTGAGCGACCCCGCCGGCGAGTTGTCCTATCGAAGACATCCTGTCCATTTGGACGACCTGCAGCTGTAAGTTCTTAAGGCTGTTGAGCATCTGGTTAAAACTTTGAGAAAGCTGACCTATCTCGTCCTTCGAAACTATCTCAACCTGGTGATCGATATTGCCGTCGCTTATCAGTTGTGTGCCCGCCTGCAGTATGTTGATCGGGTGAACTATCGAACGAAAAAGCATGATCACCATGAACATGCCCACAACAACAGTCACGAGCGCCAGAACAATCGGCATAATAAGACCAATCTTACCGTCAACTTCCATGTTTTTGTTTAACAGTACAATGTCGTCCTCATAAAACGACACGTACGATAAGAAATCCTGTTTAAGTGAATTCACCACGATGTTTATTTCAGTGGCCACGTTTTTATTCCGCAACACGTTACCTTTAAACAAAAGAGGCAGGAGCCGCTGGTAATTTGCCCTTGTAGCGAGAACTTTTTCCTGAAGTATGGATTCGTCATTCAGGCTGTTTTCGAGTTCGGGATACAGCTTTTTAAAATCCGCGTATGAACCCTTATCGATCTTGCCCAATTTCATACAGGCGGAGTCAAAATCTCCATACAGATCTTTCCAGAAAGACAGGCGCGAATAATCGTTATACATTCTGGATGAAAGTTTCCCTGTTCTCGAATTCAACATTATCATGCTCAGGCCCATGCAGCAAACCAGAAAGATCAATACTGAAAACGAAAGTACGAGCTTTATTCTTATCGTCATTATTTTAGCCTCTCCAATGCCCTTGATGCTTCTTTTTTGGCCGGCTGATAAAACAGTGATCTTTCAAAAGCTTTCCTTGCCTCATCATTGTTCCCCATTGTAAATGAGTTTATCCCTTCCTGGTAATACCTGTCCGCGAGCAGGTCGTAAACCTGGGCCTGCTTCTTCTTGCACAGATCGTTAGAAGGATCGAATTTCAGGACTTCATTATATGCCTGAGCTGCGGATTCATAGTCTTTCACGTCCATATATTCGTCACCGGTAGTCAGCTGATTGTCAACGAAAGAACTCAGGTTCTTTTCATAGAGTTCCGATATCTGGCTGTCGAATTCGGTTATCCCGTTCCTTAAAGCCAGATTTCTGGCGTCATAAATTTCCCTCATGCTTACTTTGTAATAACCGTTGGCAAAGAATTTTTCAGAACGCGCGATCGTCTCCAGCACCCTTTTCTTTATCTCTTCCTTTGCCATGTTCTCTACTTTCTGCTCGTTCTCGATAATCTTCCTCTTGCACTCCTCAATAAAATCGAGGGTGTCAAGCCTCAGGGGCGGGGTAAGGACAATTGCCTCAAAATATTTTAAGGCAGCCTGGGTAGTATTCTCAAAATATTTTATAGCCTCAGGATAGTTGCCGTTAATGTAACACTCAAGAGCCTGTGAATACAGCCCGTTCACGTGCAGAGCCGCGATATCTTTCAGGCCCGTGCCCTGGCGTGAAATATAATCCTTCGCGTTCTGATTCTCCGGGTCGAGGATCAGCATCTCTTCGAACGTCGCCTTTGCGTTTTCTTTATCGCCGTTCTTGAGATATTTGGCGGCTTTATCATTGAGCTTATTTATTTTGTTCTGGTTGTTTATTTTTGCGATATCACGAATCTTCTTTTGAAGCAATTTCTCTGCTTTAGCATAGCCTTCTTTAGCCGACTGGTTGTCGGGGTCATGTTTCAATATGAAATTAAACTCGGTCTTTGACTTTTCGAACTCATTGTTCAGCAGATATTCCTGGGCTTTATTCAATGATTTCTCTATCGCTGCCTTATCGTTGTTAAGGATGCCGTTTACTTTCACAAGATACTCTCCGGCAGGCTTAAAGTCAGGATTTAGGGATAATATCTCCCTGAACAATTCTGCGGAAACGGCGTACTCGCCTTTGTCGTAATGTCTGAGCGCCACCTTAAAATAATCCTCACACAGCTTACTCTTTGCGTTCTCGACATTTTCGGACCCCGCATAAGCATAGGAGAACGATAACATTATGAAGGTAAGCGATATAAATACTTTTGTTATAAGAGCCTTTTTATCCATGAAAACCTGTTCGCGACAAGTGAGATTTCTTCTTTAAGATTACTTCTCAGGGTTATTTTCACTTACTTCCCTTGGAGCGGCCGCATATTCCAGGAGCTGTGAGATCTTTTCCTTCAGTTCCTTGACATCCATCGGTTTTGCGAGATACGCGTTCGCCCCGCAGTCTAGTATCTTTTTTTTGTTTTCTTCAGAGTCATAACCTGTGATAGCGAGTATTCTGGTGCCTTTGAAATAATCGCTTGATCTTATTTGCTGACAGACCTCAAAACCGTTCACTCCCGGCAACATAAGGTCAAGCAGTATCAGGTCCGGTAGATACTCGCTAAGGACCCGTCCTGCCTTGAAACCGTCGAAGACTACACGAACCTCGCACCCGGGAAAGCTCGTATTGACCAGGCTCGTAACGAGATCTCCCAGTTCCGGCTCGTCATCTATGACCAATATCTTTCTCTTGTTCACTCCGCCGGCCAATTCTTTTTTTATACTCTCCATGCTCATGCCCTGTTTGTTAAGGAACTGTATCTTTCCTATAGTAGCGAGCGTCGATTCCTTATCATAAAGTCTGTGGCCGCCCGGAGTCTGGCCCGAAGCCTGCAGCAACCCTATATCCGTGTAGTATCTGATAGTTGAGGGCAGAACGCTAGCCTGCTTTGCGATCTCAGATATTTTCAAAAGATTTTTGGGGCGCTTTTTCATAATACCTCCGGTAAATTAACAGGTTTTATATTTTTATTGCATAAAGTTGAATAATCTAGCTTTCTATTATTTTTATGTTAAAAATCAACCTAATAATTAATTCAACATCATACTTCTTGTTTATATATAATTAACAGAAATCATCATGATTGTCAAGGGTTTATGCAATATCTTGACATTTGAAGGTTCAGATCTGAGGCGAGTTTTGGCAAACGCTGACGCCGACATCTGATGAAGTATGTTTAGGAGGCGTTTGACGAAAATTGCCCAAAGATGAACCTTCCCGTAAGGGCAAAACCACTTTTGGCCGGCTTCTGCGTTGCTCTTCGTTTACGTGCCCAGAGGGCACGCCGCGCTCATCGCGCCTTGAATCCGGCTCAAAATTGGCTTTGAGAATGTGAAGGTATTTGCAACTCACTACACTAGTAAAGGAGGTCTTTTAGCGGTTTTTTTTTGAGGAAGGCTGATCTTTTCACTACTTCAAATTCAGATTTTACCCTGAACCTGTTTGCACCGAGCTTTGCTATCTTTCTTTCCCCTTCTATTTTTCTTTTAAGGATATGTCTTTGGCAGGGGATTCGCCTTATACCAAGCGTCGTTGTCTCGCTGAAAATAATGTCGGCTATTTTTTGCTCCGAACTGTTCTTTGTTATAACAGACAATACCACGCCCGGCCTGCCCTTTTTCATTATCACCTGCTGAAGCCACACGTCCAGTGCGCCGCTGGCAAGAAGCTTTTCCATGACATAAGGGTAAATCCTTGGATCCATATCATCTATGTTCGTTTCCAGTACTACTACATCGTCATGACCAAAATAATTTTGTTCTGAAACCGTTTGCCCCACAAATACTTTTAAAACGTTATTCTTTATCTTCTGAGTTCCCGTAGATACACCCGAACTCTCTATACTCATTTCAGGCATCTTCCCGAAACCCGATGCTAAATGCGATATAACGGCTATTCCTGTAGGAGTAGCAAGTTCAAAAGACGGATTGTTAGAATATACGGGCACTTTTTTCTGCTTAATGATCTCAAGCGCTGCGGGCGCCGGGTTACCAATGTTTATGGCGGAGCAGAATACTTTTTCGATTCCAAGCATCTCAAGGGCCGTGCAGGCGCCAGCTATGTCGATTATAGTATCGATAGAACTCAGTTCATGAAAATGAACCTCTTTTTCCCTTACTTTATGGACCTTCGCCTCGGCTTTTATCAGCGTCTCAAGTATGGAAACAGCGTTGCTCTTTACATTCTCACTTAATTTTGAGCGCCTGATGATACTTATCATCCGCGCAGGCGACTCTATTTCTTTTTTTCCTCCTGCGACATCCAGTTGTCTGGCCGGGAAATGGTGGAATACATCCTCAGTCCTCAATTTAAAACCCCAGCCCTTCACGGCCATGGAGGATTTAAGTTTTCTCTCCAGTGTTTTTATATCGACACCGGCATCAACCAGCGAGGCTATCATCATGTCGCCCGCTATTCCCGACGAACAATTAAAGTACGCGATTTTCATTTGCTACCGCCTTTTGAAATAAGGGCCGCTATGACACCAGCGCCAAAACCGTCGTCAATATTTACGACGCTAACGTTCGGAGCGCAGGAATTAAGCATCGCCAGCAGGGCGGCTATACCATTAAAAGACGCCCCGTACCCTACGGAGGTCGGCACAGCGATCACCGGACAGCTCACAAGCCCTCCGACAACACTCGCCAAAGCGCCTTCCATTCCGGCGCACACCACTATGCAGGAGGCATTTAACAGTATCTTTTCGTATTTAAATAGCCTGTGTATGCCGCTTACACCCGTGTCATAGGCTGTACTTACCTTTACCCCAAGCAGTTCGGTTACTACT
>CAZSIW010000172.1:0-5536 GCA_964606755.1 uncultured Elusimicrobiales bacterium
GCATAGTAGGACAGTCCGTTTGTCGGGCCGGTTGTGTCACCTGGTGCCCCAGTTACAAAACTGGCGTATTGATTTACTGCGCTCGATGGCAAAGGAGCAATTGTCGGGGCTACCGACACACCGCCGGTAATAGTCCAACCGGTACCAGCGGAATATGTGAGGCCGTTTAAAGGAGATGTTGAAAAAAATACCAGATATTGGGTGCCGGCAGGGTTGCCATTGGTATTCCAGAAGGCTACAAGCGGCCCGTTGTAGTTTATTACCGCTGAAAAATTAGGCCCATTAAGAGCGGCGAATGCTACAGCCGGAATCAGCAGGAGCGTAAAAATGAATACTTTGCAGAACCAAAGTTTACGCATAATGTGAAATCATTATAATAGATGTCGAATTGCTTGTCAAGACTTTTTGAATATTATTGATTCTTCAGCGCCTTTTCTCTGAACGTCCGCTGTCAGGCTGTCGCCTTCCTTGAATTCTCCGGATATTATCCGGCCTGAAAGCGGGTTAAGTAAAAGGTTCTGTATGGCCCGTTTCAGCGGCCTGGCGCCGTAGACAGGATCATAGCCTTCTTTTGCTATAAAATTCCTCGCGTTTTTCGAAAGCGCGAGCGATATTTTTTTATCCGCGAGCCTTTTCTCGACGAGCTTAAGCTGTATGTCGATTATGCCCTGCAGTTCATCGGAGCCGAGTTTTTTGAATATTATAAGCTCATCCACCCTGTTCAAAAACTCCGGCCGGAAATGAGCCTGGAGCGCTTCCGTCACCCTCTTTTTCATTTCACTGTATTCGCTGGTTTCCTGAATAAAATTCGAGCCGACGTTGGAGGTCATTATCAAAACCGTGTTCTTGAAATCCACGGTCCTGCCCTGCCCGTCCGTCAGCCTGCCGTCGTCAAGAATCTGCAGGAGCACGTTAAAGACGTCGTGGTGCGCTTTTTCTATCTCGTCAAAAAGTATTACCGAATACGGTCTTCTCCTGACGGACTCTGTGAGCTGCCCGCCTTCCTCGTAGCCCACATATCCCGGGGGGGCGCCTATGAGCCTTGCCACGGAGTGTTTCTCCATGTACTCGGACATGTCGATCCTTACGATATTCTTTTCATCGTCAAAAAGGAACTCGGCCAGCGCCTTTGCCAGCTCGGTTTTTCCTACACCGGTAGGGCCCAGGAACATGAACGAGCCTATAGGTTTGTTCGGGTCGGAGAGGCCGCTCCTTGAACGCCTTATGGCGTTGGCCACCGCGTTGACCGCCTCAGCCTGGCCGACTACGCGCTCGTGCAGCCGCTCTTCCATCTTTAACAGTTTCGACATCTCGCCTTCTATCATCCTCGCAACGGGTATGCCAGTCCATTTGTTGACAACCTCGGCGATGTCTTCCTCTTCCACCTCTTCCTTGAGCATCTTCTGGTTTTTCTGGAGCTCCATTAGCTCTTTATTTTCTTTATCAAGTTTTTTGGTGAGTTCGGGTACACGGCCGTAGCGTATCTCCGCCACCTCGTTGAGCTCGCCCGCCCGCTCGAGCTTCTGCTCCTTAAGTTTCAGCTCTTCAAGCTCTTCTTTGTTCTTGCGTATCCTTGATATGATTTCTTTCTCCAGGTTCCAGTGTTTCTTCATCCCGGCAGAGCTTTTCCTTAACTCTTCTATCTCCTGCTCCATCTTCTTGAGCCTTTCTTTTGAGGCCGGATCGGACTCCTTTTTGACCGCCTGTTTCTCTATCTCCAGCTGCATGAGCTTGCGTTCCACCACATCCAGCTCGGCAGGCATGGAGTCTATCTCGATTCTCAGGCGCGAAGCCGCCTCATCTATAAGGTCTATGGCCTTGTCAGGCAGGAACCTGTCGGCTATATACCTGTGGCTAAGGGTCGCTGCGGCTACAAGGGCTGAGTCTTTTATGCGAACTCCGTGGTGTATCTCATAGCGTTCCTTAAGGCCGCGCAGTATGGCTATGGTATCTTCAACAGATGGTTCACCTACATATATAGTTTGAAAGCGTCTCTCCAAAGCTGCGTCTTTTTCAATGTGTTTCTTATATTCGTCAAGGGTCGTAGCCCCTACCATGCGCAGTTCGCCCCTTGCAAGCATGGGTTTAAGCATATTGGCAGCATCTACCGCGCCTTCAGCGGCGCCGGCCCCCACAATGGTGTGAAGCTCATCTATAAATAGAATAATACCGCCCTGTGCGGCCTGGATCTCCTTAAGAACAGCCTTCAGGCGGTCCTCAAACTCGCCCCTGTACTTGGCGCCTGCTATCATAGAACCTATATCAAGAGCTATAACCTTCTTGTTCTTGAGCGATTCGGGCATATCACCGGATACTATTCTTTGAGCAAGGCCCTCCACTATGGCGGTTTTGCCTACTCCCGGTTCACCTATTAATACGGGGTTGTTCTTCGTTCTTCTGGAAAGTACTTGAATTGTCCGCCTGATTTCGTTATCGCGGCCTATGACAGGGTCGAGTTTACCCTGTTTTGCTAGATCCGTGAGGTCCCTTGAATATTTTTGGAGAGCCTGGTACTTATCTTCCGGGTTCTGGTCAGTTATGCGCTGGGTTCCCCGTATAAGGGTAAGGGCGTTCAAGACTGAATCTTTCGTTACTTTGTATTTCGTGAGAGTAACAGCCGCACCGGACGAACCCTCTTCTATAATGCCCAATAACAGATGTTCGGTAGATACGAACTCATCTTTTAGCCTTTTTGCTTCCTTTTCAGCTATAGTGAATACCTTATTTAACGGCTGGGAAAGATATGCCTGCCCACCGCTCACTTTCGGTCTTTTGTGAAGCTCAGCCTCCAACTCCCTGGCCACATCCGCAGCCGGATGTATCTTATTGATTATTTCTGGTATTATCCCTTCTTTCTGGTTCAGCAATACATATAATAGGTGTTCAGGCACTATCTCCTGATGACCGAACTCGGTTGCCGTATTCTGTAGTTCAGCCACCGCTTCCTGGGCTTTGATTGTAAATTTGTTTATATTCATAGCTCCTCCAGAGCAAAAAAGAGGTCTTAATTGGCACTCGCTTTAATACAGTGCTAATTATAACACGTAAGAATTAATTTGTCAAGATGTTAAGAAAAATATTTTCAATTATTTGAATTCTGTTTCGATCTCTTTCTTCTTTTCGGCGAGATATTCATCGATGATGGTTTTGATGCCTTCTTTTGATTCAACCCTTTTGAGGCGCTCTTCGAGCTTTTCGTTTTCCTGCATCACAAAGCGGATGGCGTCAGCTATCGGGTCCGGAAGCTTGTTGTGTTCAAGGGCCTGCAGCTCAGTGGCGGAGAACCCGACACCTATACGGGCGGGGACGCCTACGGCTGTGGAGTTCGCGGGTATGTCCTGCAGGAGCACCGACCCGGCACCGACCCGGGAGTTATCACCAAGTTTTATGGCACCAAGCACGATAGCGTTGGTGCCTATAACCACGTTGTTACCCAGGGTGGGATGGCGTTTCTTTTTTTCTAATGAAGTTCCGCCAAGGACCACGCCCTTATATATGAGCACGTCGTCACCTATCTCGGCTGTTTCACCTATTACTACGCCCATGCCGTGGTCTATAAAAAACCGCCGACCGATCTTCGCGCCGGGATGAATCTCGATGCCCGTCAGGAACCTGGCTATATGAGAGATGAGCCGGGCTATAAAATACAAATTGAGGGTGTAGAAAAAGTGGGCTATTCTGTGCAACCACAGGGCCTGCAGGCCCGGGTAAAGCAGAAGAACCTCCAGCCAGGAGCGGGCCGCAGGATCTTTTTTAAAGACATTATTGATATCTTCGATAAGGTGCATAATTGGATTATACAAATTGTTTGGGGGGATAATCAAACGGAACCCTGATTTTAAATTGAAAATCGAGAAATGTTAAATTGAAAGGCACAAAACTTTGAAATTTACAATTTTCAATTTGCAATTAAGTTGTTACGCTTCCGTCCGGGCTGAGAGTTTCTGTGCCCATTCCGCATTGCCGATGGCCGATAACGGTCCGCGGGAATAACACCAATTAATCGTCGGAAAAACGGTTCCATTTTAACAGCAGGCATTCGATTAATCGAATTATTTTGAAAGGTTAGGTTTAACAAGTATTTCACAACATTTTTTGCGGGCTTCTGCTATAATACAAACTCAAATTTTATGTTACGACAGGAGAAAATGATGGCGGACCCGACAGGCCCCAAAAAAGACAATATGACCCAACTGGCTGAAAAAATAATAGACGCCGCGAAGAAAATGCACGTGAGCGTCGGCACGGGTTTCAGCGAAGCGATCTATGAAAAAGAACTGGCCGAGCATCTTACGAAGCATAGGCTGGCTTTCGCGTTTAAACCCGTTATAAAGGTCAGGTATGACGATTTCAAGCTGAGCGGACAGAAAGTCGATTTCATAGTTGAAGACAAGGTGCTGGTTGATGTAGTATGCAAGAGCTCCCTGTCCGAAAACAGGCAGGAAATGCTTGTAAATCTTAAGGTCGCCGGCAAAAAACTCGGGCTGGTGATCAATTTCGGAAAACCGGAATTCGAGCACAACGTGGTCCATGCCGACGGTAAAGGCGTTTCCTAAGCGGGGGGGTTGTTCAGCTGTTTCCGACGGAAAATAAAAGGTGTTGTGGCGGAGCAGCGCCGCTTTTGATCCAAAAACACATTTTACAAGTATTTTTCAAATAATTATCGATTTTTGCGTAATTTTGTGTTATAATTTTATCATCCAGACAAAGGAGTCCTTGGGATCCATGCATAAAATTATGACAAAAATCCTTCAAGTAAGCCTGCTGATCTGTTTCTCTCTGAATTTTCTGGCGATAGGCGAAGTGATGCCTGTCGATAGGGGCGATGTGTTCTCCGCTGCCCTTCACAACCAGGCCAGCGTCCTCTCCTGCACCTCAATGTCATCCTTGGTTATGAAGATAATGAAGAATGTGTACGCGCAGAGTTCAGGTATAGCCGTAGCCTGCCGTGACCGTTTCCCCGTGAAGGATACAAAAAAGGCCCACGGGAACTCCTCGGCGAACAAACTTTTCCTTGTGCCGAACTTTTCAAAACTTGATAGATGTTTATGTGTTTCGAAAGTTCTGTCGAATATCGCAAATGTTGTAAAGCATTTTGAATATGATCAGGCGGCTGTCTCAAAGATAAAGATGATCTTTGGGGTACATATAATAGTAATGTTGTCTGTCTTCCAGTTTTTCATGCTGCCCAGGGGATCTATTGACGGCAGCTATTCAATAGTATTAAGAGGCAATGCTTGAACCCAGCTTAGAATCTAAGCTGGGTTTTTTATTTGGTTATATCTAATTTCTGGAGGCCAAAATGGGCAGTCTAAACAGTTTCAAAATGCACAGGCTAATCTGGCGCGCTAACCGTTCGTTCCGGCGCGCTTCTAAATGGCTTTGCGAATCAGGCGCGAAAAAACTGGTGGCTGTCTTTACACTGGGCTGCTTTGTCTTTACGTCCGTATTAGGCCAGAGCGCCCATGCCTTTGCCACGCCGGAAAGAGAAACATATAAAATGGCGTCCGTGGTAAGCGACTTTGTGATCCCTTAC
>CAZSIW010000173.1:0-5530 GCA_964606755.1 uncultured Elusimicrobiales bacterium
TTAAAACGATAAAAAGTAAAACCGCGAAGGTTCGTTTCATTCAGATCACTATAGCAGGGCTAATGGTTACTTAACCAATGCCTTGCTTTTTTCTTTCAGCTCTGACTTGTACTTTTCAACAAGCTCACGGCCTTTTTCATCGTCAGGTATATTTTTGTCAAGTAGTGTAAAGGAGTTAGAAAAAGATGATATTCTTTTGTCAGGGCTCATCTTGAGCTCAAGCAGGCCGACTCTCTGTCCGTTCGGTCCCGATTGCACAATAAGTGTATCGTTGACCTTGACCGGTCTCTCGTGAAGGGTTTGTGAGTGACCGCCTACTATCACATCGATCCCGTCGACATTCTTCGCTATGTTCATGTCTTCGTCGTCACCGCAATGCGATAAAAGAACAACGATATCCGCGCTTTTCCGTATCTCGGGCACTATGCTCTTAAGATAACCGATATGGTCGCGCACTTTGATGTTCTTCATCTTGTCTTTCGGAAAGAGAAAAAATATGTTTGGATTTATAACACTGATACACGCCACATTATAGCCGCCCATTTTTTTAATAATATAAGGTTTAACTGAGAAAGGGGAACACATTTTATCATCACACGTTTCAAGGTTGGAACATGAGAACGGAATTGAACTCGATCTTACTTTCAGGAAATCTACTCCAGTAAGGAGTTCCTGGTCGCCAAGCGCTATCATGTCATAATTCACCAGCGCCATCATGTCCGCAGTATATTGCGAAAGCAGTTTATCGGCTCTTGGAGGAAAATAATCGCCTGAATCGACCGTTAGAGCATGAGAATGGGTTTCCTGGAGTCTGTCGATGGCGGTTATTTTCCTTACGATACCTCCGAACGGGTTTTGAGGGCAGTTGCATGATTCGAGATAACCGTTTGAGCTCGCAGAATATATTATCGAGACGGTATTATCTTTGGGCCTGGGTAGAGTCTGGGCAAGACACACATTGATGTCGTTATTCAATGTACTTTCAAAATTTTCCTGAAGCCCAGTATAATGTTTCTTTATTGTACCATCTTTACCGATCACGAACACCTGCGGTATTTGCGCGGCCCCAAACTTTATCACGCCGTAATTTTCGCCTGCCCTGTAGCCCAGAGGGTCGGTCAATATCGGGATCGTTATGCCCAGCTTTTCCACGAATTGAGGAAGAACTGTGTCAGGCTTCTCGTCAAGGCAGACAAGAAACAGTTTGACATTCGGGTTGATCGTCGCGAACATCCTCTGGAGTTCAGGTATCTCGTGCCTGCAGGGCTCGCAGTTCGTGTCAAAGAAGCTTAAGATCACTATGTTCTTGCCGTTCATTAGAGAAGATACGGACACAGATGAGTCTTTTCCAAACACCTTAAGCTGGAAATCAGGAGCAGCGCCGCCTTCGTCCGCGAAAGTAAAAACAGACAAGAACATAACAGCGATCAATACGCAAGTCTTTTTCATTTAAAGTTCTCCCGGTGCAATTACAACAGTTTCTCTATCGGTACCTATCTTTTTGTTACTTACGTATTCTACCAATAGAAACATGAAAAATCAAATTTGTCAAAGAGTTAAAACAATAGATTTGTCTAATAATGTGAAAGCCTTGAAATGTTGGACTATATTTATTATACTATACAGGTGGTTTACAAATGCTTTTTGATGACCTATCTTTATTCCCTCATGAGAAATAAGTCAGCATTTTTAATTATGCGTGCAGATTGTGCTTTTGTAGGAAAACCTTAATGACCTTTTATCCGAATATTTATGCCAGCATAATGTTGTATATCGTGGGTTTGATAAACCTCACGCTGGGTATAATTGTGCTGATAAAGTCTCAAAGAAAACATGCACATATAATATTCTTTCTGTTTTGTCTTAGTTTATCAATATGGTCCATCTTAATGGGGAACTTTAGTTCAACAGTTTCTCCTTATATTAAATTATTGAGCTCTAAAGCAATTTATTCATTCGGAACTTCCATGCCTGTGCTTCTTATTCTTTTCAGCTATGTCTTCCCTGACAATCAATTGGATATATCAAAGTCCAAATTTATTGTTTTGTTAATTCTTCCCTGCATTATATGGTTTTGTATCCCCATGTCATCATTTGTTTCTATTTTTATAGATGCTTCAGGAAGGATTACAGCAAAATGCGGGCCATTACATTATTTGAATTTACTATATTTCCTTTTTTATTGTTTTTGGGCGACTAAAATAATATATTCCAAATACAATGCTTCAGATGGCATAGAAAGAGTTAAATGTAAGTATTTTTTTACTGGTTTATTGTTGACTTTGATCGTTGGTGTATTTTGCAATGTTATACTTCTATCTTTCAATATAAATTCTTTAGTATATATTGGGCCTTTTAGTAGTCTATTCCTTGTCGGATTTACCGCTTATGCGATTCTTAAATATCAATTGATGGATATAAGAATTGCCATTAACAGGTTGGCTATATTTGTTATTGTTTACACAATAGTTCTTGGAGTGCCTGTATATATTGGGATTAGCGGCTATTGGATATTATCGTTGATCCTGATGCTTTTGCTTGCAAGCGCCGGCCCGTTTGCGTACGGACAGCTTAAGACAAAAACAGAAGCACACCTGTTTCTGAAACAAAGAGCTCACCATAAGCTTATTTTAGAGACAGCTAGAAAAATACAAAGCAAAGATAACATAGACTCTACAGTCAAAACAATAACGAATAGCGTCGTTTCTGCGATCCAACCGGAATTTACTTCAGTATTTCTTAAAGACGGTCCGAGATACTTATTAAAATCATTTGATGGTGAATTTGGCGTTGACAAAGATTCAATATTACTCGAAGACAGTGCTGATATAAATAATATAAGAAAAGAAAACAGAGTGCTTGTTTACCATGATTCACCATCATTAAAAAGAATATTTTTAAATAAATCCATCGGAATGATTTGTCCGTTTATTGTAAGGGATAAATTGTACGGGTTTATGGTGATTGGTAATAGCAAAGAGGGGGCCGTTTACACTGACGGGGATATTAATATTTTGGACTTGCTTTCAAGCCAGACAGCCTTGATTCTGTACCAGAAAGATGTCGAGAACCTTGTTAAAAAACACCAGGAAATATATAAAAAACAGATAAACAACGAAATGCAAATTCGCAAGATATTGTCTGGTGTGAATCAAAAATTAAATTATTCAATAGATTTAACTGAATTGCTGCAGCTGGGAATACAGGGATACTTAAACAAACACGAAACGGCTATAGAATCTAACGCTCCGCTTGAAAAAATATTTATGTTTTCTATGATTAAGCTTGAAACATTAAGAAATGAACTTGATGGGATGTTGAAGCAATTTAATGAAGTTTAGCGTGAGGGGGACCATGCTAGATATCAGTAAATACCCGGCGCAGTGGATGCCGCTCAGCTCGATAAACCTGGAAAACAGGATGTTTCAATTCAGGAGTAACCTGGTTGACGGCGCCCTGTTGGAGTCGTTTAAGGAAAAAGGGCAGGAAATTGCCATAGTTGTGTGGGTTAGAGCCACAGGGGAGCGGGTGGTGGTGTATGGCTGGAAGCGCGTCACGGCTGGACAGGCGGCTGGTTTTAAAGAAATGCTGGTAATAGCTATCCCTGAATCTGAGCACGGTTACGAAGAGATGCTGGATTTAAGGCTTGATGAAAACCTTCTTAAGGGGAACTACGCGGATAACGATTATATAGGTATATGCGCAGGACTGGCCGCCATCGGAAAGACAGTTCGCGAGATAAGTAAGAGAGTCGGTAGGAGCATCGGTATGGTAAGCAACTACCTGATGATCTCAAAGCTGCCTGGAGAAATACAGGATGGGATAAAGTCCGGCAAGATATCGCAAAAGAACGTAATAAAGATTGTTGGTTCGGATGGTGGCAAAAGCAGGTGTTCACCGGGTGAACAGGCGTGTGACACCCACGGTGCATCCAGTCAAGTATCCGTTGAAAATACATGTAAATTGGTTGAAATTTTAAAGAGCGAGGGTTATAAGGAAAAGATAGCTAAGTTACTGAAAGAGATGAGCGGCGATGCTGAAAACGCCAGCGATTTGCCCGGGCTTCTGGATGAGATGAAGGCTATAGTTGCCAAACGGGATGATTATACCGATTGTAAGGACAGGGCATGCCCTGTCCCTACAATTCCTTCTTCTCCTGTCCAACCTGAGTGCGGCGCTGGCCCTGCTGGCCGAACCGTCTCAGCCGGTACGGCAAAACGTATATCCGGCGGCGTTGAGATGCGGATAGTGGTAAATGCCAAAAAAATTACCTCCGCTGATCTCGCTGACAAGATAGAGCTTTCAAAAGACAACACCAAATACCTGCAAAATGTTAAGCGTGAGCTTGACCGGGCAAACAGAGAGGGATTAATAGTTCTTGCCGCAAAGGATACGGCGCGAAAATCGATAAAAAAGGATGCAGCTGCAATTCAAAAGCAGGAAGCAGAACTCACAGGCACGATTGCCGCAAGAGGGACAGGGGGTAACAGCAAAAAATCAGAGAAAAAAGAAGCCGACAGAGAGGAACCCAGGGCTGGTAAGGGCGCTGAACAACCAATCCCGGCGGATTCATCCAACAAGATGGTTACTCCGGCTGAACAGCAAGCGGCGGTGATGGCTGCCAATCTGGAAGAGTTCAAAAGAGCAGCCGGCACCAAAGAAGGCCGTCCGGCCGTTGAACTGCTGGCAAAAACCTATGGCCTTAACACCCCTGAAGAGTTCATAGCGAAACTGGAAAAAGAGCTCAATAACTTCACAGCCCTGTTTAAACTTGACCAGCCGCTAATTGCTGATCAAACCAAGCCGATAGAACAACAGGGAAACAACGGGAAGGCAGAACAACCTGGTAAATAGGGTGAAACCAAGTGGCAGCCAGTCGGTGAGAAATTGCACCAGTTTGAATTGAAGAACAGAAAATTTAAATATGTCGCGTTAGAACAGAAGAGGAGGAAAACACCGGTTAGCAAGCTGGTTTGCCTGGAAAGAAGTAATTGACAAACTTATAGTGTCAAATTTTACATCGTGGTTGGAGAACATAAATGGATAACTTTGGAAATGAAACCGTAATAGACTTTTCGGACCGGAGAAGCTCTCCGAGAGCTCGCGTGGACAATCTTCTTTGTGATGTAAGTTCTTCGAATGGAGACAAAACCTTTGAAGGAAGAATCATGAACATCAGTTCCCGGGGACTCATGTTAGTGATAAAAGAGCCACTGTCAATATCAAGGACTTCAAATATAAATATTCATTTGCCGCAACCCTACGGCGATATAAGTATCAAGGGTGTTGTAGCTTGGGTTGATAAAGTTGATAATAGTTTCGTTTGTGGAATAGATTTTCCAGAAAGGAAAAAAGGCAATATTTTGGAAATATTAAAGGGATATGTAAATAGTATCATGGCAGTTTCTAATATTATTGACAGAAGGAAAAAAGGAGAAATGTCGGGTTTGGTTGAATCCAAAAATGATAACCGTAGAGTTTCTAAAATTCACGCAAAACAATATGACAAAGCCATTAAAATACAACAGAC